>NZ_JASCXF010000022.1:0-77801 GCF_030062225.1 Sphingomonas sp. 2R-10 | reverse complement strand
GCGCAGCGGTGGTGGGGGGGGGGCGGCGCAGTACGCCGGTTCCGTATGTCGACGCCACCCCTACGGGTGCGGAGTATCCACGCCGGATCGACATTCAACGGCAGCGAAGGATGTCATCCTTCCCGCGCAGGCGGGAATCCATATCCGCCGACGTTTCGGCCGGATTTGCGACGTTGGCGCAGATGGACTCCCGCCTGCGCGGGAGTGACGACAGGGAATGGACTGGTCGTCCCGCGTCCGGTCAACTGAATGTCGCGTCCGCCCTAGGCGATCACCCCCACCGCCTTGCCCGCCGCCTCGAACATGCCGAGGATCGTCTCGACCTGCTCCGCACTATGCTCGGCGCACAGCGAGCAGCGCAGCAGGAAGGTGCCGGCCGGCGTCGCGGGCGGGCGCGCCATGTTGACGTACAGGCCGCCGTCGAGCAGCGCCTGCCACATCGCCACCGCCTCGCGCTGATCCTCGAGGATCACGGCGATGATCGCCGATTGCGGGGTGTCGGTGCCGAGCGTGAAGCCGAGGTCCTTCAGGCCGCCGTGCAGCCGCTTCGAATTGCGCCACAGATGCGCGCGCTTGTCGCCGGCGTGGCGCAGCTTGCGGATCGACGTCGCGGCGGTCGCGACGACCGAGGGCGGCAGCGATGCGGTGAAGACGTACGGACGGCACACCAGCCGCATCACGTCGAACTTCGGATGGTTCGACACGCAGAAGCCGCCGACCGTACCGACCGATTTGGAGAAGGTGCCGACGACGAAATCGACGTCCTTCTCGACGCCCTGTTCCTCGTACACGCCGCGGCCATTGGCACCGAAAAAGCCCATGCCATGCGCTTCGTCGACCAGCACCATGCAGCCATGCTTCTTCGCGACCGCGACCATTTCGGGCAGCGGGGCGATGTCGCCGAGCATCGAATAGACGCCCTCCAGCACCACCAGCTTGCCGGGTTCCTTCGGCAGGCGACCCAGCCGCTTGTCGAGATCCTCGACCGAATTGTGGCGGAAGCGGACGATCTCGGCATTGCCGAGCGAACAGCCGTCATAGATCGACGCATGGCTGTCGGCGTCGAGGATGATGTATTCGCCCTTGCCCGCCAGCGTCGATATGATGCCGAGATTGGCCTGATAGCCGGTCGAGAACACCATCGCATGGTCGGTGCCGTAGAATTCGCGCAGCGCCGCCTCGCAATCCTTGTGCGGGTCGTAGGTGCCGTTCAGCACGCGGCTGCCGGTGGTGCCCGACCCGAAATCGTCGAACGCCTTCTTGCCCGCCGCGATCACGTCGGGGTCGAAGGTCATGCCCATATAGTTGTAGGTGCCCAGCAGGATCGTGTCCTTGCCGCGGATCACCGCCTGGGTCGGCGACGTCACCTTGTCCATCACGATGGCGAACGGATCGCGCACGCCGGTCGCCAGCAACGCCTCGCGTTCGGCGATCAGCGCGTCGAACTTGCTGAACAGGTCGCGTTCCGGCGCGATCGTTTCCGGCGATGCGGGCAGGGCGTGGGGCGTGGCGGCGGCTTCGGTCATGATGTCGGTCTTTCGGGGGCCGGGCAGGGGATCAGGCGGTCTTCAGCTTCTCAACGGCATCGGCCAGCTGGCCGACGGTCTCGATATCCGCCTGCATGTTCATGGTGATGACGATGTCGAATTCGTCCTCCACCGCCGCGACGAAATCCATCACGGTCAGGCTGTCCCATTCGAGATCGCCGGCAAAGGTCGTCGCCTCGGTCAGCTCGGCACCCTTCTTGTTGAACGGTTCGATCAGGTCGGTGATCGTGGCGAAGGTGGCGGCGCGGTCGCTCATGCGGGTCTTTCCAATGTGTATCGGGATATCCGGTCACGCGGGGCTATAGCAGACGATGCGCGCGATACCATGCCGCGGTGTCGGCAAGGCCGCGTGCCGTTGCAATGCGCGGTTCCCACAGGTCGGCGGGCGGACGGAGCGCGGGGTCGGCGGTCCAGTCGGGATGGGCCAGATAACGCGCGCGATCCTCGGTCAGCTTGGCGGCGGTCCCGCGCAGCCTGCCGTCGAGCTTCGCGCCCAGCCGCAGCAGCCCCGCGGGCAGATGGAGCGGCAGCACCCGGCGCCCCACCGCATCGCCGATCAGCCGGGCGAGGTCGGCATGGTGCATCGGATTGCCGTCATCAATCTCCAGCACCGCGCGCGGCCCGTCGCGGTCGGCCAGCGTCAGCAGCAGCCGCGCGAGATCGTCGACCGCGACCAGCGCGACGCGCCCCGGTGGCGGGAGCAGCGCGAGGCCGAAGCGCGCCATGCGGAACATGTCGCGCATCTCGGTATCGCCCGGACCATAGACGCCGGTGGGACGCACGATCGTCCAGTCCAGATCGCTCGCGGCGACGCGTTCCTCGCCGGCGCGCTTCGATGCGCCATAGCGCGACAGCTGCGGCTCGCGCGCCGACAGCGAGGAGACGTGGACGAAGCGCCGGACGCCGGCGGCGCGCGCGGCATCGAGCACCGCCTGCGTGCCGGTGACGTTTCCGGCGGTGAAGCCGGCTTCGTCCGGCGCGCTGACCACGCCCGCGACATGCAGGACGACATCGGCGCCGGTCATCAGCTCGGCGAGGCTGTCGGGCTTGTCGAGTGCGCCGCGCACCCAGCTGACATTCGGCTCGGCCGGCTGCGCCCGCCGGGTCAGCGCGCGGACGTGCCAGCCGTGGCCGACCCCTTGCGCGATCACGCGGCGGCCGACGAAGCCGGTCCCGCCGGTCAGCGCCATCGTCCTCACAGCAAGGCCATGTGGTTGCGGTGGACCAGCGCCGATCGCGGGGCATAGCCGAGCAGGTCGGCCAGTTCGTCGCTGCGCCGTCCGACGATCCGCGCGGCGTCGACCGCGTCATATTCGGCGAGGCCGCGCGCGACGACCCGCCCGGCGGCGTCGACGATGCGGACCCGGTCGCCCCGCGCGAAATCGCCTTCGACCCCGGTCGCCCCGGCCGGCAGCAAGCTGCGCCCGGTCGTCAATGCGCGTGCGGCGCCGTCGTCGATGCGGATCGATCCGCGATCGGTCAGTCCGCCCGACAGCCATGCCTTGCGCGCCGATGCCCCGCCAGCGGTCGCGAACACCGTGCCGTGCCCGGTCTCGCCGAAGCGGGCGAGCGGGTGGTCGACCCGGCCGGTGGCGATGGCGAGGTTCGCGCCGGCGCCGGTCGCGATCCGTGCCGCCTCGACCTTCGACACCATGCCGCCCGACCCCATGCCCGACGACGACCGGGTGTCGGCCATGGCGGCGATCGTCGCATCGATCTGCGCGACGTGCGGGATAAGCCGCGCATCCGGGTTACCGTGCGGGTTCGAATCGTACAGCCCGTCGATATCCGACAGCAGCACGACGCCACCCGCCCGCGCCGCCGCGCCGACCCGCGCCGCCAGCCGGTCGTTGTCGCCGAAGCGGATTTCCTCGGTCGCGACGCTGTCATTTTCGTTGACGACCGGCACCACGCCCAGCTTGAGCAGCCGGCCGAGCGTCGCGGACACGTTGAGGTAGCGGCGGCGATCCTCCAGATCGTCGAGCGTCACCAGCAGCTGCGCGGCGGTCAGGCCATGGCCGCCCAGCAGTTCGGCCCAGATGCTCGACAGCGCGATCTGCCCCGTGGCGGCGGCGGCCTGTGCATCCTCGAGGCTGGCACGCCCCCCCCTGGCGAGACCCAGCCGCCGCGCCCCGAGCGCGATCGCGCCGGATGACACGATGACGATCTGCTGTCCCGCGGCAACGCGCACGGCGATGTCGGCGACCAGCGACGCCAGCCAGTCGCGGCGCGGCTGGCCATCGGGCGCGACGAGCAACGCGGACCCGACCTTGACGACGAGGCGGGGACAGGCGCCCGGGGAGAACAGGTCCTCCCCGCGGATCGGGGAGGATTTCAGGTTCGTCAGATCGGCGACCATTCGGCGGGTTCCTCGTCATCGCCGGTATCCTGCGCGTGCATCTCGCCCGGCCCGATCGCCGCGATCAGCCGGTCGAGCACCGCCTCAAGCCCCTGTCCGGTCGCGCCCGACAGCGGCAGGACCTTGGCCCCGCTTTCCGCTTCCAGCTCGGCGATCAGCGTCTCGGTCAGCTCGTCGTCGAGCAGGTCGGCCTTGTTCAGCGCGATGACCTCCGGCTTGTCGGCGAGGTCCGCGCCATAATTCTCCAGCTCGCCGCGCACGATGCGATAGGCGGCGACCGGATCGTCGGCATGGCTGTCGATCAGGTGCAGCAGCACCCGGCACCGCTCGATATGCCCGAGGAACCGGTCGCCGATCCCCGCGCCTTCCGCCGCGCCTTCGATCAGGCCGGGGATGTCCGCCACGACGAACTCGCGCTGCTTGTGGCTGACCACGCCCAGCTGCGGGCGGGTGGTGGTGAAGGCATAGGCGCCGACCTTGGCATTGGCATTGGTCACCGCGTTGATGAAGGTCGACTTGCCGGCATTGGGCAACCCGACCAGCCCCGCATCGGCCAGCAGTTTCAGCCGCAGCCACACCCATCCTTCGTCGCCGGGCCAGCCGGTGCCGTGCTGGCGCGGGGCGCGGTTCGTCGAGGTCTTGTAGCTGGCATTGCCGCGCCCGCCGTCGCCGCCGCGCAGGAACACCTCGCACTGGCCGGCACGGGTGAAGTCCGCCAGCACCGTCTCCTTGTCCTCCGACAGCACCTGCGTCCCCACCGGCACGCGGATGACCAGATCGCGCCCGCCCGCGCCGGTACGGTTGGCACCGGACCCGCCGGACCCGCGCGGTGCGCGGAAATGCTGGGTGTAGCGGAAATCGATCAGCGTATTGAGGCCGGGGACCGCCTCGAAGATGATGTCGCCGCCCTTGCCGCCGTTGCCGCCGTCGGGGCCGCCATATTCCATGAACTTTTCACGGCGAAAACTGACGGCGCCGGGGCCGCCCCCGCCCGAACGGACGAAGATCTTGGCTTGATCGAGAAAATGCATGTCGTCCGCTTAGTCGGAGTCGCGACAGGGGGAAAGGGGCTTCCGCTACCGCCGCCGGTGCGGCACCGTCGCATCGACCTGGTCCGCCGTCGGCCGGATCGACGTCAGGAACCGTCCTGCGTGATCGTCAGGCTGCGGGCGGCCAGTTCGCGCGCCTTGTCGCGCGGCAGCCGCAGCGCCTTCGCCATCGCTCCCCCCAGCAACGCATCGCCCAGCGCCATCAGCACCAGCTGCAGCGTCTTGTCGGCCAGCGGCAGGTCGCTCAACGTCTGTTCGTTGCCCAGCCGGTCGACCAGCGCGTGGATGGCGTCGAGGATCGGGTCCAGCGCGTCGTCATTGCCCGACAGGATCATCCAGCTGGCCAGTGCGCCCGCACCCTCGCGATCGAACGCGTCGAACGTCAGGTCGACTATCTCGCGCGGATCATGGTTGCCGTCGCGCGCGCGCAGCACCGCCGCGCCGATCGTCGCGGTGATCGTTGTGGCCATCCGCTCGGCCAGCGCCTTTTGCAGTCCCGATGCCGATCCGAAATGATGCAGCAGATTGGCATGGGTTCGCCCGATCCGCGTCGCCACCGCTTTCAGCGTCACCGCCTGCGGTCCCGCCTCGATCAACAGGTCGCGCGCGGCGTCCAGCGCGGCGTCGCGCGACGCTTCCGGCGACATCCGGCGGCGAACTATTGACATGGATGTAAGTAAGCAGCTAGGGGCATGGCAGCAGTTGGAGCAGATTCATGGCGAAAGCAAAGACTCCCGACGATCTGACGATCACCCCGCGCGACGTCCGTTTCGGGCGCGACGGCTCGGTGCGACGCTACTGGCTGAACGACGATCCGGTTGCGACCGCGTTCTACAACGCCCTGTCGGTCACCTTCCCCAAGGGCGAGGGCTTCTTCATCGACAGCGTGCGGCAGTTTCGCGACGACGTCCCGCCGCGCCTTGCCGGCGAAATCCGCGCGTTCGTGAAGCAGGAGGCGATCCACACCCGCGAACATATCGCCTTCAACCGGCACGTCACCGACCAGGGCTATGACACGTCCCGGCTGGAGGCGCGGGTCGACCACGAACTGTCGATCACCCGGGGCCGGCCGCCGATCGCCAATCTGGCGGCGACGATGGCGCTGGAGCATTTCACCGCGATCCTCGCGCACGAACTGGTCGCGAACCCGCGCCATCTGGCTGGCGGCGATCAGGCGGCGGCCGATCTGTGGCGGTGGCACGCGATCGAGGAGATCGAGCACAAGGGCGTGGCCTACGACACGTGGCTCCACGCCACGCGCGACTGGAGCAGGTTCAGGCGCTGGCGGATCAAGACGCTGGTGATGCTGATCGTCACCGTGAAGTTCTTTCGCGGACGCACGGCGGGGATGCTCGACCTGCTGGCGCAGGACGGGCTGGCCGGGCCGCGCGTCCGATGGCGGCTGTTCGCCTATGCGTTCGGCCGGCCCGGCATGGCGCGCAAGGTATTGGGCCTGTGGCTGGGTTTCTTCCTGCCGGGCTTCCACCCCTGGAACCATGACGACCGTGCCCTGATCGGGCTGGTCGACAGCGAGTTCACCGCGGCCCGGCTGGCCGGCGCCTGACGCCCCCCTTGCCCCGTCGGGCGCGGCGGGGCAGGGAGGGCCGATGCGCACGGTATCCGAAACGGCGGCGGTCCGGCTGTACTATCTCGACGACGAAGGCGGGGTCGCGACGACGATTCTGTATGGGACGCTGGCCGAGGCGATGGCTGCGGCAGCGCGCGAGGCGGAGGAGATACAGGCGGGCCTGTATCTGCAGACCAGCAGCGACGTGGTCGGCTATCTCGACCTGCTGGAGGGATAAGGACGCTCCCCGACGGCCGACAGATTTTCGGGTCGACCTCCGAGCTTCCACCGCGGCGGCCGATGTCGCTGGAAGCGTTTCGGGTCGGGAGGCGATCGATCGGAGTCGCAAATCCGAGACGTCAGCGTCTGGAGTTTGATCCACCCGTATGTACCCGTCACCCCAGCGAAGGCTGGGGTCTCCATCTGCTCCTGCTGCGCGCTACCACCGGGAGATCCCGGCCTTCGCCGGGATGACGTGCGTTTCAACCGGGATCCATCGGACGCCAAATCGAACGCATCAGGGCAGACGCCATCCGGGGATGGGCATCCGCCCCTGCGCGATCCTACTGGTAACCGCCCTCTTCCTCGCGTTCCTCGGCGGCTTCCTCCTGTACCTCTTCCATCTCTTCCTGTTCGGGCGTGTCGGGATCGATCATGGCGGCGTCCTCTCGTGCGGCAGCAGTGCCGCCCGGCGTCAACCAGCCGGACGGGCACCGCGTTCCGCATGGCTCACGCCGCCAGCCGCCGGTCGAGCCGGCGATCGGACAGGTCGATGGCGTAATCGATCGTCTCCACCGCCCTGCCGCGCCCGCGCGAATGGATCGAACTGCGCGTGCCGGTCGGGACGAAGCCCAGCCGCCGCAGCACCGCGCCCGATGCCGGGTTGTCGACATAGTGTCCGGCATCGACCCGCCTGATCCCCAGCGTCGCGGCGATGTCCAGCACCGCGCGACCCGCCTCGGTCGCATAGCCGCGGCGCCACGCGGACGGCGTGATCCAGTAGCCCATGACGTGCGGCTGGTCGCCGAACGGCCCGATGCCGATACCGCCGATCAGGTCGCAGCGCCCGCCATCATGGGCGAGGATCAGGAAGGTCGGTCCGGGATCGCCCTGCCACGCGGCGGTGAACGCCGTCGCATCGGCCAGCGTATAGGGCCATGGCGCGCGCGACAGGTTGCGCACGACCGCTTCATGGCCGATCGCGGCGGCAAGTGCAGGCGCGTCCTCGCTCCAGCCGGGGCGCAGGGTCAGGCGTTCGGTACGGGCGAACATCAGCGTCTCTCCAATGCGCCGCGCCTCAGCATCGGGGCGGGCAGGGGCCGGAGAGAGCAATAAAAAAGGGAGCCGGGGTGACCCGCCTCCCTCTTGTTGGCTGGTTCCGTTGCCGGAACCCGGGTCACCCTGGTGGGCAACCCGTGTGGTAGCCCGTTATTCTGCGGCCTGGGCCTGCATCTCGACATACGCGAACTTGCGGCCGAGCTTGCCTTCCTTGAACGCCACGCGGCCATCGACCAGCGCGAACAGGGTATGGTCCTTGCCCATGCCGACGTTCACGCCCGGATAGAATTTGGTGCCGCGCTGACGCACGATGATGTTGCCCGCGACCACTTCCTGGCCGCCGAACTTCTTCACGCCAAGGCGACGGCCGGCCGAGTCACGACCGTTGCGCGACGAACCGCCTGCTTTTTTATGTGCCATGGTTCAAACTCCTCGTATTCGCTCAGGCGGCGGCGCTGTCGTCGGCGCGCTTGTCGCCGATCGCGGTGATCTTCAGGATGGTGTGCTGCTGGCGATGACCGTTCTTGCGACGGTAGTTGTGCCGGCGGCGCTTCTTGAAGACGATGACCTTCTCGCCCTTCGCCTGCGCGATGATTTCCGCCGAAACGGTCAGTCCCTCGACCGACTTCAGGTCGGCCCCGTCACCGGCAAGGAGCACGTCGCCGAGCGTCACGCTGCTGCCAGCTTCGCCATCGAGCTTCTCGACGACGATCTTGTCTCCTGCGGCAACGCGATACTGCTTGCCGCCCGTGCGCACGATTGCGAACATGGCCCTTGCTTCTTTCCCAAATGCATATGTCCGCGCGGAGATACCCCACGCGGCAAGTGGATTGTGACTAGGCAACGGGGCCCTGCCTGTCAATGCCGAACGAACGATTCGTCGGAAAAGCGATGTTGCAGCGCGGCAACGGTGGCGTGACATTCATGTGACACGTGTAAAAGGGTGCTTGCGTCACAAAGTTGCTCAAGGGAGTTTCGCCGCGCAACGTCGCGATCATCATGTCGCGCGGGGGGAGATTTTCATGCGTAAACCCGTTTTCACGGCCCTGTTCCTGTCGAGCGCGCTGGTGGCCGTTCCCGCCATCGCGCAGGTCGCGGATGCTCCGCCGCCTGCCGGCGAAGTGGCGGCCGGTGAAGAGATTCTGGTCGTCGGCACCCGCGCGCAGGGCCGTACCGTGGCGGAAAGCCCCGTTCCGGTCGACGTCATCACCGGCGATGCGCTGGTCAACGCCGGCTATACCGAGACGAACAAGCTGCTGAACCAGCTGGTCCCCTCGTTCAACTTCCCGCAGCCCTCGATCACCGACGGCACCGACGTGGTCCGCCCGGCGACGCTGCGCGGCCTCTCGCCCGACCAGACGCTGGTGCTGGTGAACGGCAAGCGGCGTCATACCACCTCGCTGCTCAACGCCAACGGTTCGGTCGGGCGCGGCTCGTCGGCGGTCGACCTGAACACCATTCCCAGCCTCGCGATCGAGCGGATCGACGTGCTGCGCGACGGTGCCTCGTCGCAATATGGTTCGGACGCGATCGCCGGCGTCATCAACGTCCAGCTCAAGCGCCGCGAGGGCGGCCGGGCGACGATGACCTACGGCAAGTATGTGTCGTCGATGGAGGGCGTCCGCGAGGTCTCCGGCATCGCCCGCCAGGCGAGCGGCCAGCCGCAGGTCCGCGCCGACGGCACCTATGTGCTGGAGGAAACCGGCCGCGACCGCGAGGTCCGCGACGGCCGCACCGTCACCTTCGCCGCGAACATGGGCCTGCCGATGGGGGAGACCGCCTATCTGAACCTGACGGGCGAATATCGCGACCGCGAACCGACTGACCGCGCCGGCTACGACCCGCGCCGCCTCTATCCGCTGCTCGCCAACGGCAATGTCGATCCGCGCGAGTTCTCGGCCGACCGGGTCAACCATCGCTATGGCGACGCGCGGACGACCGACTTCAACTTCTTCCTGAACGGCGGCGTCGACATCGGGGCGTCGTCGGAACTCTACATCTTCGGCAGCTACGGCGTCCGCGACGGCGAAAGCGCCGCCTTCTTCCGCCGCGCATCGGGCCGCGACGCCAACAGTAACATTCAGGATTTGCGTAACTGCACATTCACCGGCACGGTCTGCACGCCCTTCTATGCCGATGGATTCCTGCCACTTATCACCAGCCAGATGGAGGATTTCTCCGGCGCGCTGGGCGTGAAGGGCGATCTGGCCGGGTTCAATTATGACCTGTCCTACGTCTACGGCACCAACAGCTTCGATTTCCGCATCGAGAACAGCTACAATGCGTCGTTCGGGCCGCAGTCGCAGCGCGCGTTCGATGCCGGCGGCACCCGTTTCGGCCAGCAGACGATCAACCTCGACCTGCAACGCGAACTGAGCGTCGGGTTCCTGTCGTCGCTGTCGCTGGCGCTGGGCGGCGAATATCGCAACGAAAACTACAAGATCGTCGCCGGCGAGTTCCAGAGCTACGCCGCCGGGCCGTTCGCGTTCAGCAACGGCGCCGCCGCCGGGGCGCAGGGCTTCCCCGGCTTCTCGCCGACTAGCGCGGTCGACACCTCGCGCGACAGCTTCGCGGGCTATGGCGAACTCGACGCGAAGGTCAGTGATGCGTTCAACATCGTCGCCGCCGGCCGCTACGAACACTTCAGCGACTTCGGTGATACGGTGAACGGCAAGCTCGCCGCGCGCTTCGCGCCGGTGCAATGGGCGGCGATCCGCGGGTCGATCTCGACCGGATTCCGCGCCCCCAGTCTCGCGCAGCAGTTCTTCTCGTCCTTCGCCACGCAGAATATCGGCGGCACGCTGGTCGAGATCGGCACGTTCCGCGTCGGCGATCCGGTCGCGCGCGCGCTCGGTTCGCGCCAGCTGGAGGCGGAGAAGTCGGTCAACATCGGCGGGGGCCTGACGCTTACCCCGATCCGCGGCCTGACGCTGACCGCCGACTATTACAACATCAAGATCAACGATCGCATCATCCTGTCCGAAAACCTGCAGGGTGCGGCGGTCGTCGCGGTGCTGCGCGGGGCGGGAATCCGGGACATCACCTCGGCCCGGTTCTTCATCAACGGCATCGATACCCGCACGCAGGGCGTCGAGGTCGTCGGCACCTACCGCGTCCCCGATCTCGGCATCGGCAGCGTCACGCTGACCGCCGGCTACAACTACAACCAGACCGACATCACCGACCGATCGACCCTGTCGGCGATCCCCGGCGTCACGCTGTTCGGGCGGCAGGAATCGCTGCGCCTGACCGATGGACAGCCGCGCTCGAAGATCAATGCCGGGCTCGACTGGTCGCAAGGCATCTTCGGGGTGACCGCGCGTACCAATCGGTTCGGCAACACGCTGTCGCCGGGCGGGGCCGCCGCGACCGATGTCGAGCTGGAGCCGAAATGGCTGACCGACCTGGAGATCCGGGCGACCCCGGGCCAGTTCGAGCTGGCGATCGGGGCGAACAACCTGTTCGACGTCTATCCGACGCGCAACCCGATCCTCGGCGCGCCGGCGATCAACAACTACTTCATCCCGTATTCGAGCTTCTCGCCGTTCGGGTTCAACGGGCGCTATCTGTACGCGCGCGCCGGCGTGAAGTTCTGATCTGCCGCGGCGGGCAGGGGGTTCCCTGTCCGCCTTGGTACGCGCCGGTATTCCTCGAACCTCGCCTCGGCGAAGGCAGGGGGCATCAAGCGGCACTTGCCCCGATCCGTCACCGGGAGATCCCGGACTTCGCCGGGATGAAGTTCACTATTATCCGAGTTGACTACGCCCGCCCGTCCAGCCGGATGGTGCGGCCTTCGCGTGCGGACCGGTAGATCGCCTCGATGATCCGCATGTCGCGCAGCCCCTCCTCGCCCGACACGATCGCGGTGCGGCCATTGGCGGCACACTGCGCCATATGGTCGAGCTGTCCGGCGAACTGGGTCTTGGCCGGGCCCGGCGGCGGCGTGACCGCCCGGTCGCGACCGTTGCTGCCGACCCACAGCTTCTGCCCCGAATATCCGGTCGCGGGTTCGAGCTCGATCCGGCCTTTCTCGCCCATCAGCAGGATATGGTTCTGACTGGCGCTGTACATCGACTGACAGCTGCCGAGCGCCCCGGACGGGAATTCCAGCGTCCAGTCGATCATGTCCTCGACCTCGCGGAAGCGCGGGTCGCGGCGGTCGGTCGATTCGCGTGCGGTCACCGCGACCGGTTCCTCACCCGTCATGTAGCGCGCCGCCTGAAGGCTGTAGATGCCCATGTCCATCAGCGACCCGCCGCCTGACAGCGCGCGTTTGAGCCGCCATGCTTCGGGATCGCCCGCGACGAAGCCATGCTCCGAACGGACGTAGCGGATCTTCCCCGCCGCGCCGCTGCGCGCCAGCCGCATCGCTTCGAGGTTGTACGGCTCGAAATGGCAACGATAGCCGATCATCAGCTGGCGATCCGCCTTGCGCGATGCGGCGATCATCGCCTCGCATTCGGCGACGGAGATCGCCATCGGCTTCTCGCACAGCACATGCTTGCCCGCCTGCGCCGCGCGGATCGAGAATTCGGCGTGCATGGCGTTGGGGAGGCAGACATAGACGATGTCGACCTCCGGATTGTCGCGGATGCGGTCGAAGTCGCGATAGGCGTAGATCGATCGTTTCGGCAGTTTGTGGTCGGCGGCGACCTTCGCCGCCTTGGCCGGATCGCCGCTGACCACCGCCGCCAGCCGGCTGTGGCGGCAATTGGCGAATTCGGGAATGATCCGCCCGAGCCCGTAATTGCCCAGCCCGACGATGGCATAGCCGAGCGGCCGGTCTTCGGACGCCAGCACCCGCGTGCTGGAGGCGAGCGAGAGCGCGGCGGCACCGAGCATTACGTCGCGGCGGGCAAGATTCATGGCGGTATCTCCGGCGGTTACGCCCACAGGATGCCGGTCGGCCGGCCCACGTGCAAGCCGCGCGGAGACGACCGTTGGTAAAGCCCCGGAAGCTGTCGCCAACCCCAGGTTGATCCGCGGTGCCGCAAGTGGCCGCCAATGGCCGCGGGAACTGCTGAATGTCGATCGGCCCTAGCTCGCCGAAGCCACGTCATCGGCTGCAACCACGGCGTCGTCTCCGGCACGTGCGCGGCGCTGTTCGGTCAGCACCTGCCACCCGGTCAGGAACAGCGCGCCGGCGACCGGGCCGACGACGATGCCGCTCAATCCCATCAGGTCGATGCCGCCCAGCGTCGTCACCAGCACCAGCCAGTCGGGCAGTCCGGTATCGCGCCCGACCAGCACCGGCCGCAGGATATTGTCGGCCAGTCCGATCACCAGCACGCCCGACAGGATCACCACCACCCCCTGCCAGATCGCACCGGTCGCCAGCAGGTAGATCGCGACCGGGGTCCAGATCAGTGCCGGGCCGACCGCGGGCAGCAGTGCGACGATCGCCATCACCACCCCCCACAGCAATGCGGCGGGCAGGCCGACAATCCAGAAGGTGATCGCGCCCAGTGCTCCCTGCACCAGCGCCACGACCCCCGACCCCTTGATCGTGGCGCGAACCACCGCGACGAACTTTTCCGACAGCCGGCCTGCAACGTCGGATTCGAGCGGCAGCGCGCGGACGATCGAGGTGCCGATACGCTCGCCGTCGCGCAGCAGGAAGTAGGTGACGTACAGCCCGACGCCGAATGCCAGCAGGAAGGCGGCAGCGTTGGCGCCGATCGACAATGCGCTCCGGGCAAGCACGCTGGCGCTGGCGCCCACCGCCTGCGAAATCTTGGTCTGCGCACGTTCGAAGCTGCCGAAGCCCGCGCTGTCGATCGCCCGCTGGATACGGGTCGGCAGCGCGCCATGCACCTGTTCGAAATAGGTCGCGAAGTTGATCTGTCCGGTGCGCAACTGGCCATAGACGCCGGCGGCCTGATCGACGACCATGCTGACGATAATCATTGCCGGGATGACGACTGCGACGGTGATGATGAGCAGCGTCAGCGCCGCCGCAAGGTTGCGCTGTCCCGGACGCCAGCGCAGCAGGCGCTGGAACAGGGGCTGGAACAGCAGCGCCGCCAGTGCCGCCCACAGCAACGCACCGATGAAGCTGGACACGACCAGCGTGAGCGCGATGGTGACAAGCGCGAGGAACAGGATGAACCCGCCGGTTTCGACGCGCTGACGGACGATGGGCATGCTGGACGGCCTTCGGTTGGGACGGGCCGGCATGGGTGCCGGACGGTTATCGTTGCGGGGGCGAAACGCCGCAGCACGTGCTATGCTCTCTGCCGGCGGTTCGATAGTGGTAATTGCCTCGTACCTGCCCAAGGCAACGGCAGGGCGAACCGCATGTCATTCCGGCGCAGGCGGTATGTCGTGGTGGCCGCACGGGTCGAGCGCGGTTTGGAACTGCGACGACGCTTCGGTGCGGATGGAACGGGCATCACTGCGTCGCCGCGCGCCAGTTGAGCAGATGCGCCGCCGCCAGCACCACGCCGCCGATCGAGGTGACGATCCGCTCCACCGTCTCCCCGTCGACGGCAAAGGCCCCGGTCCCCAGCAGAGCGAGGCCCATCAGCGCCAGTGCGGCAGGCAGGGTTCGACGATGCCGGCGATAGCCTGCGCCCAGCGCCACCAGGCTGGTGGGTACGGCGAGGGCGAAGGCGATTGCGTGAAATGCCTCGGGCACGATCAGGATCGTCGCCAGCACGGGGAGGGCGACCAGCAGCAGCGGCAGCAGCAGGCAATGGACGAGGCACAACAGCGACGCGGCGACCGCGAACCCATCGAGCAGGCGTTGTCGCCGGGAGGGAAGGACGACGGGGGGCGGGGCATGGGACATAATGACAACCTTCAATGATATGTTGTATCATTTCGGAAGTCGGACACGCCGCTGCAACCCCGCGATCGTCAAGGATCGCGCGTGGCGGCGGCATCGTCAGTTGCGAAGGTGCGTCCCGTTGCGCCAGAACCATCGAAAGATGGTGACCCCTACGAGAATCGAACTCGTGTTTTCGCCGTGAGAGGGCGACGTCCTAACCGCTAGACGAAGGGGCCGTGTGCGGGAGGGGCGCTCCTACGCGGCAATCCGACGGCCGTCAAGCGTCCCGACCGGCGGGAAGGGCGAGGGATCGGTTGCAAATCGGAACACATGCCGTTCAGCGAAATGAAACCTTTCGATCTGCCGCGCTTTGAAGGGCCTGAACCAATTCAGTCAGGGCGCTCCCATGGCAAAGGCACTACCCGTCATCCTCTCGCTCATCCCGCTGGCCGCCGTCATCGGTGCGTGCGTGACCTGTCCCTGACGGGACGTCACGCCGGACCGCCACGGGCAACGAAAAGGCCGCCGGATCGCTCCGGCGGCCTTTTCTGTCGGTCGAAGCGGCAGGGATCAGCCCTGCGCTTCTTCCTCGTTCGCGTCGTCGCGGGCGATGTCGCCCGGCTCGGCGTTGGGATCGTAATCCTCGGTGAAGCCGGCATCGTCACGCTCGAACATCGAGGCCATGACGTCGACGCCCTGCGCCTGCATCTCGGCTTCTTCCGGCGAACGCGCGACGTTGACCTTGACGGTCACGGCGACTTCCGGGTGCAGCGAGACCTTGACCTCGTGCACACCGATCGCCTTGATCGGGCGATCGAGCGCAATCTGCGACTTGTCGACCTTGTGGCCGTCGGCGACCAGCGCGTCGACCAGATCGCGGACCGCGACCGAACCGTAGAGCTGACCGGTGTTTGACGACTGACGGATCAGCGTGACCGACACGCCCTCGAGCGTCTTGGCCTCGGTCTCCGCGTCGGTGCGACGGGCGGCGTTGTCGGCGACGATCCGCTCGCGGTTCGCCTCGAACACCTTCTTGTTGGCTTCGTTGGCGCGCAGCGCCTTCTTGCGCGGCAACAGGAAGTTGCGGGCGAACCCGTCCTTCACCTTCACCACGTCGCCGATGGCGCCGAGCTTCTCGACGCGTTCCAGCAGAATGACGTCCATGTCGGGCGCTCCTTACTTAACGATGTAGGGCAGCAGGCCCAGATGGCGGGCGCGCTTGATGGCCTGAGCCAGTTCACGCTGCTTCTTCGCGCTCACCGAAGTGATGCGCGACGGGACGATCTTGCCGCGTTCGGACACGAAGCCCTGCAGCAGACGAACGTCTTTGTAATCGATCCGGGGAGCGTCCTTCGCGGAGAAGGGGCAGCTCTTGCGGCGGCGGAAAAACGGACGTGCCATGGTGCTGCTCCTTACGCTTCGACTTCGGCCGACGGTTCGCGCTCGCGGCGCGGACCGCGGTCGTCACGGTCACGGCCACCACGACGGTCGCCACGCTCCGAGCGCTCGCTCTTGCGCATCATCACGGTCGGACCTTCCTCGTGGCCGTCAACCTTGACGGTCATGAAGCGGATCACGTCCTCGTTGATCTGCGTCTGGCGCTCTAGCTCGGCCACGACGTCGCCCGGCGCGTCGATCTCGAGCATGACGTAATGCGCCTTGCGGTTCTTCGCGATGCGATAGGCGAGGCTGCGCAGGCCCCAGGTTTCGGTCTTGACGACCTTGCCGTTCATGTCCTGAACGATCTTGGTGGCGGTTTCCGCCAGCGCGTCCACCTGCGCCTGTGCCAGATCCTGGCGCGCAAGGAACACGTGCTCGTAGAGAGCCATATTCTGATCCGTCTGTTGGCCGATCGCTGACGCCGCGCCAATCGCGAACGCCCCTCCGGCTGTCGTCTTCCAATGCAGTCCGGGGCGACAGGACATGCCCGCCACCCCGGAGAGCGCCGCACTTACCCGAAACCGGGAAAGATGCAAGCGGCGAGTCTGTCCTGCACCCTATCGAACCCTGTGCTTCCGCAAGGTCCGGGAATGCCGGTCAGTTCGCGATCGCGCCACCGATCACCGCGCCGATCACGCCGCTGGCGATCGCGATCAGCACCGCATCGTTGCCCGAGCGCACCCACTGATATCCCCGGGGCGGCGCATAGACGCCGCGCTGACGATAGGCGCGATAGTCGATCTGGCGATAGTTCGGGGCCCGGTTGCGATCGAACCGCTGGCCCCGCTGCCACCTGGCATGGCCCACCGGCTGCTGGCGCACGACGGTCCTGCGGACATTCTGGCCGTGGCGGTTCTTCTCGACGACGACCGTGCGGCCGGGGCGCTCCTTGACGACGGTACGGCCCTGTGCCGACGCCGCCATCGGGGTTGCCAGCAGCGCGGCGGTCATCGCGGTAAGGATCAGCTTCTTCATCCCGGTCACTCCATTGCTCTCGTGTCGAAGCCGAAGATGGGAGCCGGGTGTCGCGGGGGTTTGTCAGCAGGTCGCCGAAATGGTCGCAGCGTGTCGCGATGCGCCCTCTTGCGTTCAGCTTGGCCGAGCGACTACCCCGCGCGGCTTGGATTTGCAGGAGACGTCGGCGATGCGCGCATTCATCTTTCCGGGGCAGGGCAGTCAATCGGTCGGCATGGGCGCCGCACTGGCCGCCGCCAGCCCCCATGCCCGCGAAGTGTTTCAGGAAGTCGACGAGGCGCTGGGCCAGAACCTCTTCCGCCTGATGGCTGACGGCCCCGATGCCGAATTGCTGCTGACCGAGAATGCCCAGCCGGCGATCATGGCCAACGCCATCGCGACGCTGCGCGTGCTGGAGCGCGAGGGCGGCATCCGCCTGGCCGACAAGGCCGACTTCGTCGCGGGCCATTCGCTGGGCGAATATACCGCATTGTGCGCGGCCGGCGCGCTCGACCTGTCGACCACCGCGCGGCTGCTCAAGCTGCGCGGGCGGGCGATGCAGGCGGCGGTGCCGGTGGGCGAGGGGGCGATGGCGGCGCTGCTCGGCGCCGACCTGACCAAGGCGCAGGCACTGGCCGAAGCTGCGGCCGAAGGCGAGGTCTGCACCGTCGCCAACGACAACGATCCGTCGCAGGTCGTGATTTCGGGCGCGAAGGCCGCGATCGATCGTGCGGTGCCGCTGGCCAGGGAAATGGGCATCAAGCGCGCGGTCGTGCTGCCGGTATCCGCGCCGTTCCACTGCCCGATGATGCAGCCTGCGGCCGACGCGATGGCGGCGGCGCTGGCCCATGTCGCGCTGTCGGCGCCGGTCGTACCCGTCTATGCCAACGTCACCGCCGCGCCGGTAGCCGATCCCGAGACGATCCGTCGCCTGCTGGTGGAACAGGTCACCGGCATGGTCCGCTGGCGCGAATCGGTGCTGGCGATGCAGGATGCGGGCGTCAGTGATTTCGTGGAACTGGGCGGCAAGGTGCTGGGCGCGATGGTAAAGCGCATCGCCCCCGACGCGACCGCGACCAGCGTGGTGACGATGGCCGATATCGAGGCGCTGGTGGGGCGGTTGTAAGAAAGTATTTGTTCGCGCAGAGGACGCAAAGGGCGCAGAGAGGGCGGAATGCGGGCTATCGATCGTGTGACCAGCGACGTGATCGATGTGGCGATCCGCGTTCACAGGGACTTGGGTCCCGGCCTCTTGGAAAGTGTCTATGAAACCGTCCTTGCCGCAAAGCTCGCAGCAGCTGGCTACCCGGTTCAACGGCAGTATCCGGTTTCTTTCGAGTTCGAAGGCATGCGCTTTGATGCAGGCTTCCGCGCCGATCTATTCGTCGACGAACGACTGATCGTCGAAATCAAATCCGTCGAGCAAGTATCGCGGGTGCATGTGAAACAACTACTGACCTACCTCAAGCTGACAAAACAGCCCGTCGGGCTGCTCATCAACTTCGGCGGTGAAACGTTGAAAGAAGGCATCCGCCGGCTCGTCAACAACTACACCCCCTCTGCGTCCTCTGCGTCCTCTGCGCCTCTGCGCGAAAAATATCAGGAAAGCTGACCTATGTTCGACCTAACGGGAATGACCGCCCTCGTGACCGGCGCCAGCGGCGGCCTTGGTTCGGCGATCGCCAGGGGCCTTGCCGCGCAGGGCGCGCGCCTGGCGCTGTCCGGCTCCAACATTGCCAAGCTGGAGGCGTTCGCCGCCGAACTGGGTGGCGATCACGTCACGCTCGCCTGCGACCTGTCCGACGGTGCGGCGGTCGATGCGCTGGTGCCGCAGGCGGTGGCGGCGCTCGGCAAGCTCGACATCCTCGTCAACAATGCCGGCGTCACCCGCGACAATCTCGCCATGCGGATGAAGGACGACGAATGGGATCAGGTGATTCGCGTCAACCTCGAAGCCGCGTTCCGCCTGTGCCGTGCCGCCGCCAAACCGATGATGAAGGCGCGGTTCGGCCGGATCGTCTCGATCACTTCGGTCGTCGGACAGACCGGCAATCCGGGGCAGGCCAATTATGCCGCGTCGAAGGCGGGGCTGGTCGGCCTGTCGAAGGCGCTGGCCGCCGAACTCGCCAGCCGCGGCATCACCGTCAACTGCGTCGCGCCCGGCTTCATGGCGTCGGCGATGACCGACGTGCTGCCCGAGGCGCAGAAAACCGCCCTGCTGGGCAGGATTCCGGCCGGGGCGTTGGGTTCGGGCGATGACGTGGCGGCGGCGGTCGCCTATCTCGCCAGTCGCGACGCCGGGTATGTGACCGGCCAGACGATCCATGTGAACGGCGGGATGGCGATGATATGAGCGTGATGCTGATGGCGGCGATGCTGGCCGCGGGCGATGCCAATGTCGTCAAATGCACGGTGGCGAAGCTGCCCAAGAGCGATCTGGCCAAGCTGCAGCAGGGCATGATCGTCGGTGTGCTGGAAGGCAGGAAGCCGGTGCCGGCGACCGAGACGCTGGTCAGGACCGTGCGCCGCCACGCCGCGACCTGCCACCCCGGCACCGGCAAGGCGGATGCGCGGGCGGGTGACGTCGTCATCACCAGCATCGCGGTCGAGGCACTGGCGTCGGGACTGTCGGCAAAGGGCGTCGATCCGGTCGCGGTCAATCGCCGCCTCAGCCAGACGTCGCCGGCCGTTCTCAACGCATTCCTCGCGCGCAAGCAGACGCCCGAAGTCGATGCGTTCATGCAGGGGATGATGGGTCTGGCCGGCGCGAACAAGGGCGATACCCGGTTGCAGCGGTTGATGGGCGGCTATGCCTTCAACGCCGCGACTCTCGCCCGCCTGTTCGCCGCCAGGGGTTGAGCGTCCGCACCCGCGCACTTGCGCGCGGGCCGGACGCGCTTTAGGGGCATGCAGGTAAGAAACACCCCGAATGTGAAGAGGGAATGAATATGAGCGAGACCGCCGAACGCGTGAAGAAGATCGTCGTCGAGCATCTCGGCGTCGAAGCGGAGAAGGTGACCGAGGACGCGAGCTTCATCGACGATCTGGGTGCGGACAGCCTCGACATCGTCGAACTGGTGATGGCGTTCGAGGAAGAGTTTGGCGTCGAGATCCCCGACGATGCCGCCGAGAAGATCACGACCGTCAAGGACGCGATCACCTATATCGACGAGCACAAGGGCTGATCCGGCCGGGGCGGCCCCGCCGCCCAGCCGACTGCCAGAATTTCACGGCCCCCCGTCCCGGCGAACAGCCATGGGCGGGGGGCCGTTCGTTACGTATCTGAACGGAGAGAATGCCATGCGCCGCGTAGTCGTGACCGGCCTCGGCCTCGTGACCCCGCTGGGTGCCGAGGTGGAAACCGCCTGGAAGAACCTGATCGCCGGCAAGTCCGGCGCGGGGCCGATCACGCATTTCGATGCGTCGAACCAGAAGTGCCAGATCGCGTGCGAGGTGAAGCCGGCGGATCATGAATATGGTTTCGATCCGAACAAGCGCGTCGACCACAAGGTTCAGCGGCAGGTCGATCCGTTCATCGTCTACGGCATCGACGCCGCCGGACAGGCGCTGGAAGACGCCGGACTGACCGACATGACCGAGGACCAGCGGCTGCGTGCCGGTGTCTCGATCGGATCGGGGATCGGCGGCCTGCCCGGGATCGAGATCGAATCGGTCAACCTGCACGAACGCGGTCCCGGCCGGGTCAGCCCGCACTTCGTTCATGGTCGCCTCATCAACCTCATCAGCGGGCAGGTGTCGATCAAGTACGGGCTGATGGGACCGAACCACGCGGTCGTCACGGCGTGCTCGACCGGTGCGCATTCGATCGGCGACGCGGCGCGGATGATCCGCGACGACGACGCCGACATCATGCTGGCGGGCGGTGCCGAAAGCACGGTCAACCCGCTGGGCGTCGCCGGCTTCGCACAGGCGCGGGCGCTCAACATGAGCATGAACGACCGTCCGGCCCAGGCCAGCCGTCCCTATGACAAGGGTCGCGACGGCTTCGTGATGGGCGAGGGCGCGGGCGTCGTCGTGCTCGAGGAATATGAGCACGCCAAGGCGCGTGGCGCGAAAATCTATGCCGAGGTCGTCGGCTACGGCCTGTCGGGCGACGCCTATCACGTCACCGCGCCGCACCCCGAGGGCAAGGGCGCGGAGATCGCGATGCGCATGGCGCTGCGCAAGGCGGGGATGGAGCCGTCGGACATCGATTATATCAACGCGCACGGCACCTCGACCATGGCCGACACGATCGAACTGGCCGCGGCCAAGCGCGTGTTCGGCGACGACCTGTCGGGTGCGTCGATGTCGAGCACCAAGTCGGCGATCGGCCATCTGCTGGGCGGCGCGGGCGCGGTGGAGAGCATCTTCTGCATCCTGGCGCTGCGCGACCAGATCGTGCCGCCGACGCTGAACCTCGACGATCCCGATGATGGCACCGAGGGCGTCGACCTCGTGCCGCATCATGCCAAGAAGCGGCAGGTGCGTGCGGTGTTGAACAACAGCTTCGGCTTCGGCGGCACCAACGCCTCGCTCGTCATGAAGGCGATCTGATCCCGTGCGCCGGATCGGCTGCTTCGGCCTGATCGTCGGACTGCTCGCCATCGGCGCGCTGTTCATGGTGATGCAGGGCTGGGGCGGGGCCGGTCCGGCACAGCGCACGGTGACGGTCACGGTGCCGCAGGGCGCCAGCCTGTCGGCGGCAGCGGACGAACTCGAAAAGGCGGGCGTGATCCGCTCCGCCGACCGCTTCCGCCTCTACGCACGCTTTCTCGGGGACGACGAGCCGATCCGCGCCGGCGAATATCGCGTGCCGCCGCGCATCTCGCAGTCGGACGTGCTCAAGCTGTTGCAGGGCGGTCGCACGCTGCAACGCTTCGTGATGGTGCCCGAAGGGTGGCCGTCGGTGCTGGTGCGGGACGCGGTGGCCAGGGCGCCGCAGCTGGAAGGAACCGCGCCGCTGCCCGCAGAGGGCAGCATCCTGCCCGACAGCTACAGCTACGAACGCGATGGCGACCGCGCGGCTCTGGTCAGGCGGATGCAGACCGCGATGGACCGTTACCTTGCCGATGCGTGGAAGAAGCGGAAGCCGACGACGGTGGTGAAGACCCCGCGTGAGGCGATCATCCTCGCCTCGATCGTCGAGAAGGAAACGGCCAAGTCTTCCGAACGCCGCATGGTCGCCGCAGTCTATTCGAACCGGCTGCGCACGGGGATGCGGTTGCAGGCAGATCCGACCGTCATCTATCCGATTACCAAGGGAAAACCGCTCGGTCGGCGCATCCGCAAGTCGGAGCTGCAGGCGAGGAACGGGTACAATACCTACGCGTCGGGCGGGCTGCCGGTCGGGCCGATCGCCAACCCGGGACGCGCGTCGATCGATGCAGTGCTCGATCCGGCGGAAACCAGGGCGCTGTACTTCGTGGCGGACGGGACCGGCGGGCATGTGTTCGCCGACACGCTGGCCGAGCATAACGCCAATGTGCAGAAATGGTACGCGCTGCGCCGGGCGCGGGGCGAGATGTAGGCTTTCGCCGCAGGGTGCGGGCGGGGAGGGGCGTTCCGAACCGCCGACGGTAACGCCCCTCCACCCTGCCGGACATGGTCCCCGCCCCGAAGGGCGGAGAGAATGTCAGCGGCGCAGGCCGTTCGCGGCATGCGCGCGCGCTTCGGTTTCGGCATGGGTCGGGCCGACGATCCAGCTGCCGCCGACGCACAGCACCGGATCGAACGCCAGCCATTCGGGTGCGCTCGCTTCGGTGATCCCGCCGGTCGGGCAGAACTTCGCCTGATAGAAGGGGGCGGCGAGCGCCTTCAGCGCCTTCAGGCCGCCCGAGGCTTCGGCCGGGAAGAACTTGAAGTGGGTGAGGCCGAGGTCGAGCCCGCGCATGATGTCGCCGGCATTGGCGATGCCGGGCAGGAACGGCACGCTGCTGTCGATGATCGGACGACCGATCGTTTCGGTCAGGCCGGGGGAGACGATGAATTCGCTGCCCGCGTTCATCGCCTGGCGGAACTGTTCGGGGCTGACGACGGTGCCGGCACCGACGATCGCGCCCTCCACCTTCTTCATCTCGGCGATGGCTTCCAGCGCGGCGGGGGTACGCAGCGTCACTTCGAGCACGCGCAGCCCTCCCTTGACCAGCGCCTCCGCCATCGGCCGCGCATCGGCGGCGTCGTGGACAACCAGGACCGGGATGACCGGGCTGGTCTGCATGATGTCTGCGATCGTGACGGTCATCGGGCGTGCTCCTGCGCGAATGCGGCCGCGGCCCCGAACAGGCCGGGCTGGGGATGGGTGATGAGCTTGACGGAGATGCCCGCCATGAGATTCTGGAACCGGCCCTTGGCGGTAAAGCGGTTGCCGAATCCGGATTCCAGCAGGTGATCCTTCAACCGCAGGCCGAGGCCGCCGGCGATCACGACCGCCTTCGCCCCCTGTGCCAGCGCAAGGTCGCCGGCAACGGCACCCAGCGTCAGGCAGAAACGGTCGAGCGCGGCGACGGCGATGCTGTCGGTCCCCTCCAGCGCGGCCGCCCACAGCGTCTTGTCGTCGCTGTGCGGCACCGAAACGCCCTCGATCTCGGCCAGCGTTTCGTACCACGCGACGATCGACGGGCCGGCGCAGGCGCGCTCGTTCGAGCCGCGGCCATGCGCGCGGCGCAGGCGGCGCAGCAGCGCATCCTCGATCCCGTCGAGCGGAGCGAAATCCTGATGCCCGCCTTCGGTTTCCAGCACGTGATAGCGATCGTCGGTCCGCAGCAGCTGCGCCACGCCCAGTCCGGTGCCGGGGCCGCAGATCGTGACCACGCCCTTGTCGGGCAATGCGCCTTCGGGGCCGCACAGGTGGATGAAGTCCTGCTCGCCGACCTGTGCGACGGCGTGGCCGACCGCACCGAAATCGTTGATGATCGTCCAGATGTCGACGCCGAGCCGTTCCTGTATCAGCGGCGGGCGGATGATCCAGGGGTTGTTGGTGAACTTGATGAGCGTGTCGTTGACCGGCGAGGCGACGGCCAGGCTGGCGGCACGCGGCAGCGGACGCCCCAGATCACGCTCGAACGCCCGCCACGCCAGTTGGAGGCTGCCATGTTCGGCCACCTTCTGCGTGATCGGATCGCCCAGATGGACGACACGACCATCCTCGACCTCGGCAATCGAGAAGCGGGCGTGGGTGCCGCCAATATCTACCGCAACGACTTCCATGACCTCTCCTTATACCCCGCCGGCGTATCCCCGCGCAGGCGGGGATCCAGAGTTGCGTGGGTGTCGCCTGTGGCTCTGGACCCCCGCCCGCGCGGGAGTACCGTCTGCCTCCGGCAAACGTTACAACCCGGCCGCAGCCAGCATCGCCGATGCGCCGGCCTCCGCCTCGCTCGCGCCCTGCCGCATCATCGCAAAGATTTCGCGACCGGTGCCGTCCGCCGCGGGGGGCGCCTCCGCATGATCGCGCGCCGCCCATTCGTCGGCGGGCACCAGTGCCTCCAGCGTGTTGGCATTGGCGTCGAGGCGGATGACGTCGCCGTCGCGCAGCTTGCCGATCGGCCCGCCGCCCAGCGCCTCGGGCGACAGGTGGATCGCGGCCGGCACCTTGCCCGACGCGCCCGACATGCGCCCATCGGTGACCAGCGCGACGCGGAAGCCGCGATTTTGCAGCACGCCCAGCGGCGGGGTCAGCTTGTGCAGTTCGGGCATGCCGTTGGCGCGGGGCCCCTGATGGCGGACGACCACCACGACGTCGCGGTCGAGTTCGCCATTCTTGAACGCGGTCTGCACCGACGCCTGATCGCTGAACACGCGGCACGGTGCCTCTATCACCCAGCGATCGGGATCGACCGCCGACACCTTGATACAGGCGCGGCCGATATTGCCCTGGAGGATGCGGAAGCCGCCTTCGGGAGCGAACGGCGCGTCGATGGTGCGGACGATGGTGTCGTCGCCGCTGGCCGGCGCATGGTCCTTCCACACCAGTTGGTCGTTATCGACGCTCGACTGGCGGCCATAGGCGGCCATGCCGTCCTTCGCGATGGTCAGCACGTCGCCGTGGAGCAGGCCGCCGCGCAGCAGCTCGCGGATCACGAACGACGGACCGCCGGCATCCTCGAACCCGTTCACGTCGGCCGACCCGTTGGGATAGACGCGGGTCAGCAACGGCACGACCTCGCTCAACCGGTTGAAATCGTCCCAGTCGATGATGATCCCCGCGCAGCGCGCGATGGCGGGCAGGTGGATCAGGTGGTTGGTCGACCCGCCGGTCGCGAGCAGCACGATGGCCGCGTTCACGATCGCCTTTTCATCGACCACCCGGCCGATCGGGCGATAGTCGTCGCCGTCCCAGCCGATTTCGGCGAGGCGGTGGACGGCATGGCGCGTCAGTTCCTGACGACGCTTGGTGCCCGGATTGGCGAAGGCCGCGTCGGGGACGTGCAGGCCCATCGCCTCGACCATCATCTGGTTCGAATTGGCGGTGCCATAGAAGGTGCAGGTGCCCTTGCCATGATAGGCGGCGATTTCGGCGTCGAGCAGTTCCTCGCGGCCCACCTTGCCCTCGGCATAGGCTTCGCGGACCGCCGCCTTCTGCTTGTTGGGGATGCCCGACCGCATCGGGCCGCCGGGGATCAGCACCATCGGCAGGTGGCCGAAGCGCAGCGCGCCCATCAGCAGGCCCGGCACGATCTTGTCGCAGATGCCCAGCAGCGCCGCGCCCTCGAACGTGCCGTGGCTCAGCGCCACCGCAGTCGACAGTGCGATGGTGTCGCGGCTGAACAGCGACAGCTCCATGCCGGGAAAGCCCTGCGTCACGCCGTCGCACATCGCGGGCACGCCGCCCGCGACCTGTGCGGTTACGCCCGCCTCGCGCGCCCAGACCTTCATCTGTTCGGGATAGCGGTAATAGGGCGCGTGCGCCGACAGCATGTCGTTATACGCGGTGACGATGCCGATGTTCATCCGGTTGGCCGGACGCATCGCGTCGCGATCCTCGTCGGTGCCGGCATAGGCGTGGGCGAGGTTGGCGCAGCCGAGCATCGGCCGGTCGACGCCGCTCTCGCGCTCCCGGTCGATCAGCGCGAGATAGGCGGCACGCTTTTCGCGCGACGCTTCGATGATGCGGTCGGTGACGGCGGCGATTGCGGCGCTGAGGGCCATCATGCGCTCCAGTGGATATCGAAGGGAAGTTCGACTTCGGCCAGCACGCGGCCGATCGGATAGGAAGAGGACGCGCCCTGATCGATCGCGCGTTCGAGCACGCCCTTCTTCTCATCGCCGGTGATCGCGATCATCAGCGCGCGGGCCGATGCGATCGCCGCGTGGCTCAGGGTGACGCGGGCGACCGGGGCCTCGGGCGGCAGCGGGTCGGGCATGACGCCCAGCGCGCGGCGTTCCTTCGGACCGGTCAGTGCCTCGGTCAGGTCGGGGCCGGGGAAGATCGACGCGGTGTGGCCGTCGGCGCCCATGCCGAGCAGGCACAGGTCGAGTGGCCAGTGCAGGTCCTGCAAACGCGCATCGGCGGCGCGGCCGGCGGCCTTGTAGTCCGGCGCCTTCTCGGCGGTCAGCGGGATCACGCGGGCGCCCTTGGGCAGGAAGATTTTGGCGAGGCCGGTGACGTTCGACAGCGCGTCGCCCATCGGCACGATGCGGTCGTCGGTGGGCAAGATCGTCACCCGCTTCCAGTCGAGCTTGGCCTTGACCAACTGGTCATAGATCGGGGCGGGGGTGCGACCGCCCGCCAGCGCGATCACCGCCGCGCCGCGCGCGTCGATCGCCGATTCGATGATGAACTGGATGTCGCCGGCCAGTGCCGCGGCAAATTCGGCGGGTTCGTCATATTCCCACCATTCGATCTCGGTCATTCTGCAATCCCGTGTGGTTTTCCGTTTCGTTCGAGCTGATCGAGAACCGGTTCTCGACGGACGCATCTCGACTTCGCTCGATGCTGCTCGAACTGAACGGGGTATATAGGGTGGAAGGGGAGCGTCTCACACGCTCACTCGTTCCACGTCACCCCGTCGCGTTCGGTCAGCGCGACGCTGGCATTGGGGCCCCAGCTGCCCGACGCATAGCCCTTCGGCTTCGTCCCGTTGCTCTTCCATCCGTCGCGGATCGAGTCGATCCACGTCCACTGCGCCTCCACCTCGTCGCGGCGGACGAACAGCGTCGGGTCGCCCTCGATCAGGTCGAGCAGCAGCCGCTCATACGCGATGCGGCGGCGGGTGCCGGCAAAGGCGGTGGTCAGCGACAGGTCGAGCGGCACTTCGCGCAGGCGGACGCCGTCGCGGTCGAGGCCGGGCTCCTTCGCCATCACCAGCAGGCGGACATATTCCTCGGGCTGGAGGCGGATGACCAGCGTGTTGGGCTGCAATTGCCCGCCGCGATCGGCGAAGATCGAATGCGGCACCGGCTTGAACTGGATCGAGATTTCCGAATGGCGGTCCTGCATCCGCTTGCCGGTGCGCAGGTAGAAGGGCACGCCCTGCCAGCGCCAGTTGTCGACATGCGCCTTCACCGCGACGAAGGTCTCGGTGTCCGAATTTTTGCCCAGTTCCTCGTCGTACCCGCGGACGATCTCGCCCTTCACCGCGCCGGCGTCATACTGGCCGGTGACGGTGTGGGCGTTTGCCTCCTCCGGCCCGATCAGGCGCAGCGAGCGCAGGACCTTCACCTTTTCGTCGCGGATCGACGTGCCGTCGAAGCGCGCGGGCGGCTCCATCGCGATCAGCGCGACCAGTTGCAGGACGTGGTTCTGCACCATGTCGCGCAGCGCGCCGACCTCGTCATAATAGCCCGCGCGCCCTTCGAGGCCGACGGTTTCCGAGATGGTGATCTGGACGTTGTCGATGCCGCGCGCGTTCCACACCGGCTCGAACATCGCGTTGCCGAAACGCAGCGCGAGGATGTTCTGGACGGTTTCCTTGCCCAGATAATGGTCGATGCGGAAGGTCCGCTCTTCCGGGAAGGCGGCGGCGACGAGGTCGTTGATCTCGCGGCTGGATTGCAAATCCTTGCCCAGCGGCTTTTCGAGGCTGATGCGGACGTTGGGGCCGGCGAGCCCGGCGCTCTTCAGGCCGGTGATGGTCGGGCCGAACAGCCACGGCGCGGTCGACAGGAAGATCGCGAGCCCGCCCGAGATGTCGCCGAGCTTGTCGGCCAGCGCGCCGAAGCCGTCGACGTTCGACGCGTCGAGCGGCTGATAGTGCAGGCGCGCGAGGAAGCCGTCGATCGCCGCTTCGTCCTTGCGGTCATCGGGCAGGAACTGGTCGAGCGCGTGCCGGGCGAAATCGCGGAAGCCGGCATCGTCATGCTCGTGCCGCGCGGTGCCGGTGATCGTCAGCCCTTCGGGCAGCAGGTTATCGGCGTGCAGGCCGTAGAGCGACGGGAGCAGCATCCGCTGCGACAGATCCCCCGTCGCGCCGAACAACAGCAGCTTCGCTACCGGTTGCCTCGTCATGCCAGCTCCTGTTTTTGTAAAATCGAAATCGTGTGGGTTCCTAGCAGCCTATTTCGCAAACGCGAAGGCGGCATAGGTATGCGATGCGCAACGATTGCTCCGGTCGTCAGGAAATTGCGCGAACGCCGCTATAGCGTCAGGCCGGCGGTCTGGTCGAACCCGGCCATCAGGTTGAAATTCTGCACCGCCGCGCCCGACGCGCCCTTGCCCAGATTGTCGAGCGTCGCGACCAGCCGTGCCTGGCCGGTGTCCATGTTGCCGAACACGCGCAAGGTCAGGCGGTCGGTGCCGGCATCGGCCTCGATCGGGATCGCGCTGTCGTCGCCGGGCAGCACGCGCACCACCGGCGATTCGCGATACGCATCGGCCAGTGCCGCCTCGATCGCCGACAGGCTGGGGCGGCGGTTGAAGGCGAACAGCGGCAACGGCACCTCGACCACCATGCCGCGATAGGCACGCGCCACCGACGGCTGGAACAGCGGCGGATGGGCGAGGCGGGCGTGGCGCTGCATCTCGGGCACATGCTTGTGCGCCAGCGACAGGCCGTAGCCGAGCCATGCGGTGTCGGTCTCGCCATTCTCGAACGCGGCGATCATCGCCTTGCCGCCGCCCGAATAGCCCGACACCGCGTTCACGCTGACCGGCCAGTCATGGGGGACGAGGCCGGCGCGGATCAGCGGGCGGAGCAGCGCGAGGAAGCCGGTCGGGTAGCAGCCGGGGTTCGAAACGCGCATCGCGGTCGCGATCGCGCCGGGCTGCGACGGTTCCAGTTCGGCCATGCCATAGGTCCAGCCATCGGCGACGCGGTGCGCGGTCGATGCGTCGATGACGCGCGTGCGGTCGTTGTCGATCATCGCCACCGCGTCGCGCGCGGCATCGTCGGGCAGGCACAGGATGACGAAGTCGGCATCGTTCAGCGCCTCGCGCCGCGCCGACGCGTCCTTGCGGCGCGTCTCGTCGAGCGTGATGAAGTCGACCTCCGGCCGGTCGGACAGCCGGTCGGCGATCTCGAGGCCGGTGGTGCCGGCGGCGCCGTCGATGAAGACGCGGACGGTCATGCGGGGCGCCTCCGGGCGCGGACGGGGCCGAACCGGTCGAGCGCGGCGACGGGTTCGCAGCGCACGGTGCCATCGGCATGGATCGCGGTATCGGCGTCGACCAGCATCACGGCATGATCGGCGAAGAACAGCAGGTCGCCGCGCCGCAGCGTGTCGCCTTCGGCCAGCGGCATGCCGAACCCCGCGGCCTGAAGGTCGAGGAAGCGGGGCGGGGGCGTACCGGCCAGCGAGCAGGCGAGGAAGACCAGCCCAGCCGGATCGACACCGTCGCCCGAACGGCCGCCGGCGATCGCCGGAACGCCACGCAACGCCAGCGCCCGGCCGACCGCATCGCCGGCCGCATCGCTGAGCGGAAGAAGTGCAGTCGCGGCGACATAGCCGCCATCGACCTCGCACCAGTCGTCGTTCACCGGCGTCGCTGCGACTCGCGCACCCATCGGCAGCGTCAGGGGCAGGGGGCGGGCGGTCGACGGGGCGGCATGGACCACCGTCTTCGCCGCGACGACGACATGCGAGACGTCGAACCGTTCGACCAGGTCCTCGCGCACGACGAAGCCGACGGTGCCGTCGATCGGCGACCGGCCCCAGCCATGGGTCGAGGTGAATTCGAGGACGTCGAACGGTTCGCCCGCCAGCGCCTGCGACAGCACGGGACCGCCTGCCGCATCGAGGATCGGGGTGGTGCGCCCGGCCGTGCGACGGACCGGCACGGCATAATGCGGGGCGAACACACGTTCGGCGAGGCGGATGTCGGCCAGATCGCGGCGGACCGCGTCGACCCGGGAATCGAGCACGGCCGATCGCGTCCGCAGAGCAAAGCGCCTACGCGCTGGCGTGTCGCCGGTGATAGTCGCCGACGCCGTCGCCGCCCATGAACTGCCCGAACTCTGCAAGAAAATTTGCCCCTTCGCTGGTCTGCGCGACGAAGATGTTGCGCTTGTCGGCATCGTCGCGTTGGCGGCGGAGATAGCCGAGCGTACCCAACCTGTTCAAGGCGCGCGTTACGACCGGTTTCGAGACGTTCAGCGCACGGGCAAGGCCGCGCACGGTGTGCGGGCCGGGTTGCAGGTAGACGATCATCATGAGCGCCATCTGGCGGTTGGTCAGGTCCGGCTCGCCCGAGCGGACATAGTCGACCAGGCCGTCCATCCATTTCTTGAGGGGTATCGTAGGGAACATCGCTGGAACCTAACGTGGATACAAGGCCGTAGGGCGGGGTCGAAAGATGAACGTCGCAATCGCGCGCTTGGTTTCCCGGTCGATACGATAATGTTACGGAAGGAACGCTGCCGCTCGGTTGATCGCGGGGGCCGGCTCGCCTATGTGGCGCCCTTCGACACCTGCACTCCCTTCTTTCGGAAATGTTCCCCGGCCATGTTCACCTTCCTGCTCGTCGTCCATGCGATCATCGCCGCGCTGCTCGTGGCCGTGATCCTCATGCAGAAGTCGGAAGGCGGCGGGCTGACCACCGGTGGCAGCCCGTCGGGGCTGATGTCGGCGCGGGGCGCGGCCGATTTCCTGACGCGGGCGACGGCGGTGCTGGCCGGGCTGTTCATCGTGATGAGCATCGCGCTGGCGGTGATCGCGGCGAATCGGGGCGGAAGCTCGATCGATACCTCGCTGGCGCGGCCGGCGACTCCGCCGCCCGCCGCCAACGCGCCGGTCGATCCGGCCGCCGATCCGATCGGCAACCTGACCGGCGCCGACAACGGCGCGGTCCCGCTCGCCCGCTAAACCCCTTTCCATCAACCGGTCCGTCGTATTTCGCGGGCGTGGGAGCAAACCCGCGCTTGGCGGCGATGGCGTTCGACGCTAGGCGATATCTCCCATGGCGCGGTATATCTTCATCACCGGCGGCGTGGTCTCGTCGCTCGGCAAGGGGCTCATGGCAGCCTCGCTCGCAGCACTCTTGCAGGCACGCGGCTACAAGGTCCGCATCCGCAAGTTCGACCCCTATCTGAACGTCGATCCGGGGACGATGTCGCCGTATCAGCATGGCGAAGTCTATGTGACCGACGACGGGGCGGAAACCGACCTCGACCTTGGCCATTACGAACGCTTCACCGGCGTCGCGGCGCACCAGTCGGACAATGTGACGTCCGGGCGCATCTACCAGACGATCATCCAGCGCGAACGGCGCGGCGACTATCTGGGTGCGACGGTGCAGGTCGTTCCGCACGTTACCGACGCGATCAAGGCGTTCGCGCAGGCCGATACCGTCGACGACGACGGGCAGGATCTCGATTTCGTGCTGTGCGAGATCGGCGGGACCGTCGGCGACATCGAATCGCTGCCGTTCATCGAGGCGATCCGCCAGCTCAAGAACGAGCTGGGCCGCGGTCGCTCGATCAGCATCCACGTGACACTGGTGCCGTACATCGCGGCGGCGGGCGAACTGAAGACCAAACCCACGCAGCATTCGGTGCGCGAGCTGGCGGCGCTGGGCGTGCAGCCCGACGTGCTGGTGTGCCGCTGCGAAAAGCCGCTGCCGGCCAGCGAGCGGGCGAAGATCGCGTTGTTCTGCAACGTGCCGGCGGCGGCGGTCATCCCCGCGCTCGACGCGTCCAGCATCTATGCGGTGCCCGAGCAATATCACGCCGAGGGGCTGGACGCCGAAGTGCTGCGCGCGTTCGGGATCGAGCCGGGCGACGCCCCCGACCTGTCGCGCTGGTCCGACATCATGGACCGGTTGCAGAACCCCGAAGGCGAAGTGACGATCGGCGTGGTCGGCAAATATGTCGGGCTGCAGGATGCGTACAAGTCGCTGAACGAGGCGCTGGTCCATGGCGGGATCGCCAACCGGGTGAAGGTCAGGATTCGCTGGATCGATGCCGAGCTGTTCGAGGGCGATCACGACATGGTCGCCGCCGAGCTGGAGCCGTGCCACGCGATCCTCGTCCCCGGCGCGTTTGGGGAGCGCGGCGCGGAGGGCAAGATCGCCAGCGTCCGCTTCGCCCGCACGCGCAAGGTGCCGTATTTCGGCATCTGCTTCGGGATGCAGATGGCCTGTATCGAAGGCGTGCGCGACATCGGCGGCATCGCCGATGCGTCGTCGACCGAATTCGGCCCGACCGAAGAGCCGGTGGTCGGCATGATTACCGAATGGATGGCGCCCGAAGGCATCCAGAAGCGCGAATCGGACGGCGACCTGGGCGGCACGATGCGGCTGGGTGCGTATGAAGCGACGCTGGCGGGCAATTCGGTGGTCGCGTCGATCTATGGCGGGACCAGCATCAGTGAGCGGCATCGCCATCGCTATGAGGTCAACACGGGGTATCGCGAGCTGCTCGAATCCGGCGGGCTGGTGTTCTCGGGCATGTCGCCCGACGGCATGCTGCCGGAAATCGTCGAGCGGCCCGACCATCCGTGGTTCGTCGGCGTGCAGTTCCATCCGGAGCTGAAGTCGAAGCCGTTCGACCCGCATCCGCTGTTCGCGAGCTTCATCGCGGCGGCGGTGAAGCAGTCGCGGCTGGTTTGAGGCTCACCTTACCGAACCGACCAGACCGTTCGTGCTGAGTAGGGGCTGAGCAAAGTCGAAGACCCGTATCGAAGCACTGGTGGCGGTCCTTCGATACGCCCCTTCGACAGGCTCAGTGGCTACTCAGGACAAACGGCCTGGCATGGGTCAAACCTGAAACAGCAACGGGCGCCCGAACCGGATCGGTTCGGGCGCCCGCCCACGGTGCGCAAGGGGAACGACGCGCCGCAGCGGTCAGGCGGCCTGCGCCTGATCGGCATCGTTGGCGATGACCGGAGGTACGCTCGTCTCGCCGATCGCCACGCGGCGCGGCTTCATCGCGTCGGGGACTTCGCGACGCAGTTCGATGGTCAGCAGGCCGTCGGCGAGGTCGGCGCTCTCCACGACGATGAAGTCGGCCAGTTCGAAGCGCCGCTCGAAGCTGCGGTTCGCGATGCCAAGATGCAGGACCGCGCTCTTCTGCGCATCGGTCTGGTCCGCCTTGCGACCCGAGACCACGAGCAGGTTCTGCTGGGCGGTGATCTCCACCTCGTCGCGCTTGAACCCGGCGACGGCCAGCGTGATGCGGTAGCGATCCTCGGCGACGCGCTCGAGGTTGAAGGGCGGATAGTTTTCGCCCGTCGCCGTGCGCGTGTTGTTTTCGAGCAGGTCGAACAGCCGGTCGAAACCGATGGTCGAGCGGCGATAGGGGGTGAAATCGAAGCTACGCATGTCAAATCCTCCGTCAGAAGCGAATTGATCGATCGGCATCCGGAAGCCCCGCGATGCCGGTTCGCGAACGGCCCCGCATGCACCGCTCGAGAACCGATATGGTTCTAGACCGAATGGGTTCAAGAGGCATTTGGTCGGTGGTCCACGTGGTGGGCTTCGCCCCCAAACGTCACCCCAGCGCAGGCTGGGGTCTTCTGCTGATAGCTCGGGGCAGGAGACGAGAGAGACCCCAGCCTGCGCTGGGGTGACGCGTGTGGCGTAGGGTTATCCCCACGGTTGAGTTGGCGACCGGACGGGTTTGGCGATTCAGTTTCCGGCGGAGCGGCGATCCTGCTTCCGGCGGAGCGTTGCGCCTGTGCGGCCCGGCCCGCTCTACGGTGATCTCCATCACGAGGGCGTCGGGAGCGATGCGCATGTGCGGCCCGGCCCCCAAACGCCAAACGGCCGGGCTGTCGCCAGCCCGGCCGCCTGCGTGACGATCGCTCGTCAGCCCCCTTGGTTGCCACCGCTTCTACGCCCCTTCCCCCCTTCCAGGGCGGAGCCGGTTGGCCTCCCCGAACCGTGGCCTGTATTGCCTGCGCTTCGTGGGGTCGTCGTAGGATGCCCGGGGCCGCCTGTCACCGGGGTAGCGGCATGTTTGCTACGGTTTTGCTAACCATGTGTCGATTCGGCAACAGCATGGATTGCGGCCCCGCCTTCGCCTACCTACAGCACACGCCATACCTCCGTGTCAGGATATCGACCGCCCCTATGCTGCTATCGCGTTACGAGCGGATGATCGCCCGCCGCTATCTGCTCCCCGGCCGGGGGGAGGCGTTCATCGCGCTGGTCGCCTCGATCAGCCTCGTCGCGGTGATGCTGGGCGTGGCCGCGCTGGTCATCGTCATGAGCGTCATGAACGGCTTTCGTGCCGAGCTTTTCGACAAGATCGTCGGGCTGAACGGCCATGCGCTGATCCAGGGGTATAACAACCAGCTGCCCGACTGGCGCAACATCGCGGCGGAGGCGCGGCGGACGCCGGGCGTGACCAGCGCGACGCCGCTGATCGAACAGCCGCTGTTCGCGACCTATAACGGGCGGTCCGAATTCATCTTGATGCGCGGCATGCGGGTCGAGGATATCCGCGGCACGCCCACGATCCGCGACAATGTGAAGCTGGGCACGCTGAACGCGGTGACGCCGGGCAGCGGCAATGTCATCATCGGCAGCCGGCTGGCACAGGCGCTGGGCGTTACGATCGGCAGCGAGATCACGATCATCAGCCCGCAGGGGCCGACGACGCCGTTCGGCACGATGATCCGCCAGGTGCCGTACCGCATCGCCGCGATCATCGAGGTCGGGGTCTACGATCTCGACAAGGCGTATGTCATCATGCCGATCGAGGACGCGCAGGCGCTGCTGCTGAGCGGCGACACGGTCGGGTCGATCGAGCTGGAGACGACCGATCCCGACAAGGTGCAGGACATCGTCGCCCCGCTGGCGCGCAAATACGTTGCCAGCGCGCAGGTCGTCGACTGGCGCCAGCTGAACGGCGAGCTGTTTCAGGCGCTGGCGGTCGACCGGATCGTGACCTTCACCGTGCTGTCGATCCTGATCCTGATCGCGGTGTTCAACATCCTGTCGTCGCTCATCATGCTGGTCCGCGCCAAGACGCGCGACATCGCGATCCTGCGCACGATGGGGGCGACCCGTGGCGGGTTGCTGCGCATCTTCATGACGGTCGGCACGACGATCGGCGCGCTGGGCGTGGGGGCCGGGCTGGTGCTCGGCTTCGTCTTCCTCGCGTTCCGCCAGCAGGTGGTGAGCGCGATCGGCGCGGTGACCGGCATCGACATCTGGGACCCGACGATGCGCTACCTGACCGAGCTGCCGTCGAAGGTCGATCCGGTCGAGATCGTCACCATCGCGCTGGTGGCGCTGCTGTTCTCGTTCCTCGCCACGCTGTATCCGGCGTTCAAGGCGGCCAATACCGACCCTGTGCAGGTGCTGCGTTATGACTGAGCCGGTTCTGGAAACCCGCGACCTGCGCCGCAGCTTTACCCAGGGCGAGGCGACGATCGACGTGCTGCGCGGCGTCGACCTGACGGTCGCGCCGGGCGAGATCGTCGCGCTGCTGGGCCCGTCGGGGTCGGGCAAGTCGACGCTGTTGCAGGCGGTCGGCCTGCTCGAAGGCGGGTTCGAGGGCGAGATCCTGGTGTGCGGCGAACAGCTGGCCAGGGCCGGCGCCAACCGCCGGACCGAGGTGCGGCGCGACCGGATGGGCTTCATCTACCAGTTCCACCACCTGCTACCCGATTTCAACGCGGTCGAGAATGTCGTCCTGCCGCAGCTGGTGCAGGGGCGTGGCCGGGGCGAGGCGGATGCGCGGGCGACCGAGCTGCTGAGCGCGCTGGGTCTGTCGCAACGGCTGCACCATCGCCCCAGCCAGTTGTCGGGCGGCGAGCAGCAGCGCGTCGCGGTGGCGCGCGCGCTGGCGAACCGCCCCGCGCTGGTGCTGGCCGACGAGCCGACCGGCAATCTGGACGAGGCGACGGCGGACGTGGTGTTCGCCGAGTTCCTGCGGCTGGTCCGCGGGCAGGGGTCGTCGGCGCTGGTCGCGACGCATAACGAACGGCTGGCGGCGCGGATGGACCGGGTGGTGCGGCTGCACGACGGGGTGCTGCGGTGAGCGACCTGTACGACCTGGCCGTCCGCACCGCCGATGGGGCCGGGACGACGCTGGCGGAATATCGCGGCAAGGTGCTGCTGATCGTCAACGTCGCGTCGAAATGCGGGTTCACGCCGCAATATGCCGGGCTGGAGGCGCTGCATCGCAAGTTCGGGCCGCTGGGCTTTGCGGTACTGGGGTTCCCATCCAACCAGTTCGGCGGGCAGGAGCCGGGCGACGCGGCGGAGATCGCGCAATTCTGCTCGCTGACCTACGACGTCAGCTTTCCGGTCTTCGCGAAGGTCGATGTGAACGGGGCCGACGCCGCGCCCCTGTTTCGCGCGCTCAAGCAGGCGGCACCCGGCGTGCTGGGCAGCGAAGCGGTGAAGTGGAACTTCACGAAGTTCCTCGTCGGGCGCGACGCGAGCGTGACCCGGTTCGCACCCACGACCAGGCCGGAGGAACTGGAAGGCGCGGTTCTGGCGGCGCTGGCGTAACGCGCATTTCCGTGCTCCCGCGCAGGGGGGAGCCCAGGGTTCCGGTCGCCGCCGTTTCCCGTCTGGCCCTGAACCCCCGCCCGCGCGGGGGTACATTCACCTTCGGGATGGCCTACGCCGCCTGTTCCCGACGATCCGACAGCGCCCCCATGATCGCGACGATGCCGCCGAACAGGAAGCTGGCACCGAGGATATAGCCCGGCAGCGTCAGCGCCGACCATGGCACGGTGGTGTAGAGCAGGATCGCCAGCACGATGTTGAGCACGCCCAGCAACAGCATCGGCATCCGCAGCCGTTTGAAGCGGAAGCCGATGAACAGCTCCATGATCCCGCGTGCGCCAAGCCAGATAATCAGCATCAGCGTCAGCGACAGCGCGCCGCCGACCGGCATCAGTACCATATAACCGCCTGCGAGCACCGACAGCAGCCCGAACAGCGCGGCATAGCCCCGCCCGTTGCGACCGCGAAAGGCGGCGATCAGCGACGCGATGCCGCCCGCCAGAAAGAAGAAGCCGACGATCATCGTCGCCGCCAGTGTCGCGGGGAACGGTGCCGCAAAGGCGAGAATGCCGATCAGCACCGACACGATGCCGTAGGCAAGGGTCCAGCCCCATCCCGGACCGGTGGTACGGGCGTCACGAGCGAAATCAGTCATCGGTTCCTCCTGTATACCGCCGGAACGGGTGCGCTTCGTCGTGGTTCCTTCGGCTGCGCACTGGTCGAATCAGGACCGGATGGTTACGTCGGACGGATGGCGCATTCCGGGTTCGTACCGCTTCGTATCTTCTCGTCCTTCACCATGCTGGAGGGCGCGATCGATCCGAAGGCGATCGCGAAGGCCGCCCGCAAGCTGGGCTTTCCCGCTGCCGGCCTGTCGGACCGCAACGGGCTGTACGCCGCGATGGCATTTTCGGACGGGTGCAGGGATCAGGGCGTGCAGCCGGTGGTCGGCACGCTGCTGGCGGTCGCGCGGCCGGGCGGGGTCGAGGGGCAGGAGCCCGATATCGACTGGCTGCCGCTTTATGCACAGGACGCCCGCGGCTACGACAATATCTGCGCGCTGGTGTCGATGGCGCATCTCGACCGGCCGGTCGAGATTCCGGCGCATGTGCCGATCGACGCGCTGATCGGGCGCAGCGAAGGGCTGGTCGCGCTGACCGGGGCGGGCGACGGCGCGATCGCCCGGCTGTTCGCCGCCGGGCGCGATGCCGAGGCACTGGCCTATGCCGACCGGTTGCAGGCGCTGTTCGGCGACCGGCTCTATGTCGAACTGGCGCGCCGGGGCGAGGCCGTCGAGCAGCGCGCCGAGCCGCATCTGCTCGACCTAGCCTATGCCCGCGACCTGCCGCTGGTGGCGACCAACCCGTGCTGCTTCGCCGAGGCCGATTTCCACGACGCGCACGACGCGATGCTGTGCATCGCCAGTTCCAGCTATGTCGCGAGCGAGGATCGGCAGCGTTCGTCGCCCGAGGCGTGGCTGAAACCCGCGCCCGTCATGCAGGAGATGTTCGCCGACCTGCCAGAGGCATTGGCGAACACGCTGGTCGTCGCGCAGCGCTGCGCGGTGGCCGCACCCAAGCGCAAGCCGATCCTGCCCAGCCTTGCCGGCGACCGCGAGGGCGAGGCGCTGAAGCTGCGCGTCGATTCGCGCGCCGGGCTGGTCGACCGGTTGCGCAAGATCGTCGCGCTGGAGGCGGGCATGGTGCAGGCCGAGGTGGCGGTCGATGCGCCGGCCCCGTGGGAGGATGCGCCGACGCCGGCCGATACCGGGGTCATTCCCGAACTGTCCGAGGCGGAGCTTGAGGCGAAGTTTCCGGAGTATTTCAAGCGGCTGGACTTCGAACTCGACGTCATCTGTCAGATGGGGTTTCCGGGCTATTTCCTGATCGTCGCCGACTTCATCAAATGGGCAAAGGATCACGACATCCCGGTCGGGCCGGGCCGTGGTTCGGGCGCGGGGTCGGCGGTCGCATGGGCGCTGACCATCACCGATCTCGATCCGATCAAGCTGGGGCTGCTGTTCGAACGCTTCCTCAATCCCGAACGCGTGTCGATGCCCGACTTCGACATCGATTTCTGCGAAACGCGGCGCGGCGAGGTCATTCGCTACGTCCAGCAGAAATATGGCCGGGATCAGGTGGCGCAGATCATCACCTTCGGTAAGCTGAAGGCGCGCGCGGTGCTCAAGGACACGGGCCGCGTGTTGCAGATGAGCTATGGCCAGGTCGATCGCCTCGCCAAGCTGGTGCCGAACCACCCGACCGATCCGTGGACGCTGGACCGCGCGATCAACGGCGTGTCCGAACTGCACCAGCAATATGAGCGCGAGGCGGATGTGCGCCGCCTGCTCGACCTCGCCATGAAGCTGGAGGGGTTGCCGCGGCACAGCTCGACCCACGCGGCCGGCGTGGTGATCGGCGACCGCCCGCTCAGTGAACTGGTGCCCTTGTATCGCGATCCGCGCTCGGACATGCCCGTCACGCAGTTCGACATGAAATATGTCGAGGGCGCGGGGCTGGTGAAGTTCGACTTTCTCGGCCTGAAAACGCTGTCGGTGCTGAAATTCGCGGTCGAGCTGCTGGCGCGGCGCGGGATCGTCGTCGATCTCGACGCGCTGCTGTGGGACGATCCGGCGACCTACGACCTGCTCAAGCGCGGCGATACGGTGGGCGTGTTCCAGCTGGAATCGGAAGGGATGCGGCGCACGCTGACGGCGGTGCGGCCGACCAATTTCGGCGACATCATCGCGCTCGTCTCGCTCTACCGGCCGGGGCCGATGGACAACATCCCCTCGTTCGGCGCGCGCAAGGCGGGGCGGGAGGAGATCGTCTATCCGCACGGCCTGCTCGAACCGATCCTGAACGAGACCTACGGCATCTTCGTCTATCAGGAACAGGTGATGCAGGCCGCGCAGATCCTCGCGGGCTATTCGCTGGGCGGCGCCGACATGCTGCGCCGCGCGATGGGCAAGAAGGTCAAGGCGGAGATGGACGCGCAGCGCTCGATCTTCGTGAAGGGCTGTGCCGAGGTGAACGGCATCAAGGAGGCGAAGGCCAACGAGTTGTTCGACTTGATCGACAAGTTCGCCGGCTACGGCTTCAACAAGAGTCACGCGGCGGCCTATGCGCTGCTGGCGTATCAGACCGCGTGGCTGAAGGCGCATCATCCGCACGAATTCTTCGCCGCGTCGATGGCGTTCGATTATGCGCAGACCGACAAGCTGGCGATCTTCGTCGACGATATGAAGCGGCTGCGCATCGAATGCCTGCCGCCGTGCATCAATGCCAGTGACGCGACCTTCGGGGTCGAGGAGACGCCGGCGGGCGGGCTGGCGGTGCGTTATGCGCTGTCGGCGCTCAAGGGCGTCGGCGAACGCGCGATGGAACTGATGGTCGAGGAACGCGGTGCGAAGGGGCCGTACAGGTCGCTCGACGACTTCGCGTCGCGCGTCGATCCGAAGCTGCTGAACAAGCGGCAGATCGAGACGCTGGCGGCGGGCGGCGCGTTCGAATGCGTCGTCGACGACCGGGCCGGGGTCCATGCGCTGGCCGATACGCTGATGGCGACGGCGCAGCGGACCGAGGCGAACCGGTCGAGCGGGCAGGGCGGGTTGTTCGGCGAAGCGAGCGGCGCGGCCGAGACGGCGATGCGCGTGCCCGACGTCCACTGGTCGCTGACCGAATCGATCGCGGCAGAAAAGGACGCGTTCGGATTCTATTTCTCGGCGCATCCGCTCGACCGCTATGCGCACCTCGCCAGCGCACATGGCGCGCGCAAGATCGCCGACCTGGCGGGAACGGCGGTGCCCGAGGGCGGGCGGGTCGGCGCGACGGTGGCGGCGCTGGTCGAGGATGCGCGCTGGCGGACGTCAGCGCGCGGCAAGCGCTACATGATGGCGACGCTGTCCGACGCGACGGGGCAGGTGCCGGTGACGTGTTTCGACGAGGGGCCGGCGAACGATCTGGAAGCCGCGGGCAAGGTCGGCGGGTGCGGGCTGTTCACGCTCGAACTCGATCGCCGGGCAGGTGACGAGAGTGCGCGGGCCACGGTCAAGTCGCTGAAACCGTTCGACGTGATCGCGCGCGACGTCCGGCTGCGGCTGGACCTGACGATCGACGATGCCGCCGCCTATCCGGCGCTGGCCGGGCTGATGCAGGGCGAGCGCGGCGGGCGTGGCGAAATCTGGGTCGCGGTGCCGGCGGTGGACGGAATCGAAGCACGGGTATGTCTTGGCCGTGATTTTCGCATCGATGGCGAGCTTGCGGATCGGGTCGGCAGACTGCAAGGTATCGCCAGTGCGGCGTTCGATACGGTGAAAGCACCGCTTGCCGCCGTGGGATAGGGGCCTGGGCCCCGTTCGCGAAGGAGAGCGCGTGTGCTGGGCGGTATGCAGGATTTCGAACTTCGAGTACCGCGGTTGCTCGATCATGCCGAACGTGAGCATGGCAGCCGGGAGATCGTCACCCGCTGGGCCGATGGCAGCGAGACGCGGACGAACTGGGCCGGCATCGCCCGCGACGCACGGCGGCTGGCGCAGGCGCTGGAACGGCTGGGCATCCGGCCGGGTGACCGTGTCGCGACGATGGCGATGAACCACGCCCATCATCTGGTCGCATGGTATGGCGTGATCGGGATGGGCGGGGTGATCCATACCATCAACCCGCGGCTGTTCGACGACCAGCTGGCCTATATCGCCGACCATGCCGGCGACCGCGTGCTGCTGTACGATGCGGTGTTCGCCCCGATCGTCGAACGGATGACGCCGCGGCTGGGCGGGATCGAGCATTTCGTGGTGATGGACGGCGACGGGCCGGGGACGCTGCGCGCCCTGCTCGATGCCGAGGATGGCGACTATGCGTGGGTCGAGGGCGACGAGCGCGACCATTGCATGATCTGCTACACCAGCGGCACGACCGGCGATCCCAAGGGCGTCGTCTATTCGCACCGCTCGAACGTGCTGCATGCGATCGCCGAACTGCAACCCGACGAGTTCGACCTGTCGCAGCGTGCGGTGTGCCTGCCGGTGGTGCCGATGTTCCATGCGGTCGGCTGGGGCCTGCCGTTCGCCGCGCCCGCGGTGGGGGCGAAGGTCGTGTTCTCGGCGGTCAACGATCCGGCGGTGCTGTGCGACTTGATGAACCGCGAACGGGTGACGCATTCGGCGGGCGTGCCGACGGTGTGGTTCGCGATGTTCCAGTATATGGACGCGACCGGCCGCAGTCCGGAGCATCTGAAGGTCGTGACGATCGGCGGATCGGCGGCGCCGCGCGCGATGATCGAACGGATCATGCGGATGGGCGTGCGGGTCAACCATGCCTGGGGCATGACCGAAACCTCACCGATCGGGACGATGGGCGCGCCGGGACCGGACTGGGACGATCTCGGCTTCGAGCAGCAGGTCGATCAGGTCTGCCGGCAGGGCAGGGTGCCGTTCGGCGTCGAACTGCGCACCGTCGATGACGATGGCGCGATCCTGCCGCGCGACGGCGAGACCTCTGGCCGGTTGCAGGTGCGCGGGCCATGGGTGTTGAAGCGCTATTTCCGCGACGAAAGCGGCGACGCGCTGACGGCGGATGGCTGGTTCGACACCGGCGACGTGGCGATGCTCCATCCCGACGGCACGATGCAGATCACCGACCGCGCGAAGGACGTGATCAAATCGGGCGGCGAATGGATCAGCTCGGTCGATCTGGAGAATGCGGCGGTCGGCTGTGCCGGCGTGGCCGAGGCGGCGGCGATCGGCGTGCCGCATCCCCGCTGGGACGAACGCCCCGTGCTGCTGGTGGTGAAGCGACCGGACGCGGATGTCGATGCGGCTGCGGTGCTGGCGCATCTGGCCACGAAGGTCGCGAAATGGTGGTTGCCCGATCGCGTGATCTTCGTCGACGCGTTGCCGCACAGCGCGACGGGCAAGCTCAGGAAGGCGGCGTTGCGGGAAGCATATCGCGGCGTGCTGGAATAGGGGCGACGGTTCCTATCCCGCCGGATCGGTGAACAGCCCCGTCATCACCGTCGACGCATAGAATCCGACCGCCCGCTTGCGCGGCATCGTCGCGGCCCAGTTGCGCATGTCGAACGCCGCGTTCTGGAGCGCCATCAGCGCCTGTGCCGCGATCAGCGGATCGACGGCGCGGACCGATCCCTCGGCGATGCCGTCGCTGATCGTGCCGGCGAAGCGGCGGGCGATGCGGTTGGAGCGGTCGACCATCGCCTGCCGCACCCCGCCGGGGAGGCCCGCAAGCGCGGTGGTGCGCAGCAGCGGCCCCTGTTCGGTGAACTGCGCATCGACCAGCGTGGCGAGCGTGCTCGACAGGCGTTGCCAGTGGCTGCCGCCGTCACGGTCGGCGGCGCGCTGTGCGGCGGAAATGGTGTCGAAGCTGCGCTGGTAGCAGGCGGCGACCAAGTCGTCCTTCGCGTCGAGGTGGTGGTAGAACGATCCCTTGGTCACGTTCAGTTCGGATGCGATCCGCTGGACCGATGCCCCGCGATAGCCGAGTTCGTTGATGAGGCGGGTGGCGGCGCGCAGGAACGCGTCGCGCGCCGGTTCCGCGTCCGCCTGTTCTAGCAGCAGCGGCTGCGGGCGCCAATGCTGGCCGGGGCCGGCGAGGCCGTGCGTGAACACGTCCATCAGCCGTGCCTCGACCCGGTCATATTGATCGGGTTCGTAGCGGTCGAGCCATACGGTCAGCCAGAAGCAGTTTTCGAGCAGCGTGTGCGCACGCGCGCCGTGGATATCCTTGGCGACCCGGTCACGGGGTTCGCCCCATATCGTCCGCGTCTTGCGGAACACCTCGCGCCAGCCGGCGAGGAGGCGGGTCTTGAACGGGTCCTCCATCGCGCGCAGGTCGGACAGCATCGCGATCGGGCGTTCCTCGCCTGCCTCGATCTGGCGCTGGCGATCGAAATGGATGCGCAGGAACTTCGCGACGCGTGCCTCGGGCGTCGGTTCTGCCAGCGATGCGTCGAGCGTCGCCTGAAGCCATGCGAGCGTATGATCGAACGCGGCGGCGGCAAGGTCTTCCTTGCGCTTGAAATAATAGGTGACACTGGTGGTGTTCAGCCCGACGCGACGCGCGACATCGGCGAAGGTCATGCCCTTGGCACTGGCTTCGTTGATCGCCTCCGCCGCCGCGGCAAGGATGGCGTCGCGCTTGGCGCGGTAGCGTTTGGTGGCCCCGTCGGTCGTCGTCATCGCCCGACCCTAGCAGATCGGGTGTGGAGCCCAAGTGCAATTTTGCTTCCCGTCCGCAGCGTCATCTACACTTTACCGAATATGCGGTATGGCATAGACCGAATAGATCAGTTGCAGCGGGAGACGGATGTTGGACTTTCGGTTCAGTGCGCGCGAGACCGAATATCGCGACCGGGTGCGGGCGTTCCTCGCCAGCCATGTCGCGACGGCCGATGCCGCCTATCACCACGAAGTCGCGACCGGCGACCGCTGGGCCCCGCTGGCGATGCTCGAACCACTGAAGGAACAGGCGCGGGCGGCGGGGCTGTGGAACCTGTTCATGCCGCCGCATTCGGGCGCGCCAATGGTCGATGAGAGCTTCGCGTTCGAGGGAACGCAGCTTTCCAACGTCGAATATGCGCTGTGCGCCGAGGAAATGGGACGCTGGCATTGGGCGAGCGAGGTGTTCAACTGCTCGGCGCCGGACACCGGCAACATGGAAGTGCTGCATCGCTATGGCACGCGCAAACAGAAGGAAACTTGGCTGCGACCGCTGATGGACGGGCAGATCCGTTCCGCCTTCCTGATGACCGAGCCGGCGGTGGCGTCGTCGGATGCCACGAATATCGAGACGCGGATCGTGAGCGACGATGACGACTATGTGATCGACGGCCGCAAATGGTGGTCGTCGGGCACCGGCGACCCGCGCTGCGGGGTCGCGATCGTGATGGGCAAGACCGATCCCGAAGCACCGCGCCACCGCCAGCAGAGCATGATCCTGGTGCCGATGGACACGCCGGGGGTGCGGATCGAGCGGATGCTGCCGGTCTATGGCTATGACCACGCCCCGCACGGCCATGGCGAGGTGGTGCTGGAGCAGGTCCGGGTGCCCGCCGCCAACCTGTTGCTGGGGGAGGGCCGGGGGTTCGAGATCGCGCAGGGGCGGCTGGGGCCGGGGCGTATCCATCACTGCATGCGCACGATCGGCGTTGCGGAAATGGCGCTGGAGGCGATGGCCAAAAGGCTGCAATCGCGCATCGCGTTCGGCAAGCGGATCGCCGACCATTCGATCTGGGAACAGCGGGTGGCGCGGGCCCGGATCGATATCGAGATGACGCGGCTGCTGTGCCTGAAGGCCGCGGATATGATGGACCGCGCCGGCAACAAGGCGGCGCAGGGCGAGATCGCGATGATCAAGGTGCAGGCGCCGACGATGGCGCTGCAAATTCTCGACGATGCGATCCAGGCGCATGGCGGTGGCGGGGTGTCGGAGGATTTTCCGCTGGCCGCCGCGTGGGCGGCGGTGCGCACGCTGCGCTTCGCCGACGGACCGGACGAGGTGCACAACCGCGCGATCGCCCGCGCCGAGTTCGCACGGGTGTCACATGACCGCTGACCTCGACCTCGCGCGGCTGACGCCGTGGCTGGCGACGACCATCGGCGACGGGCCGGTCGAGTTGACGCGCTATCCGGGTGGGCAGAGCAATCCGACCTACCGGGTCGACGGTGCGCAAGGATCGTTCGTGCTGCGGCGCAAGCCGTTCGGGCCGCTGCTGCCCAGCGCCCATGCAATCGAGCGCGAATATGCGCTGATCGCGGCGCTGCATCCGACCGGCTATCCGGTGCCGCGTCCCGTCGCGCTGTGCGAGGATGCAAAGGTGATCGGCGCGCCCTTCTACCTGATGGAGCGGGTGGCGGGGCGGACGATCTGGGACGGGTCGATGCCGAACGCGACACCCGACGAACGGCGTGCGCATTACGAGGCGATGATCGACGCGCTGGCAGCGCTGCACGCGATCGATCCGGTCGCGGTAGGGCTGGGCGACTATGGCAAGCCGGGCAATTATTTCGAGCGGCAGGTGGCGCGCTGGACCCGGCAGTATCGCGCGAGCCAGACCGACGACCTTCCGCAAGTCGAGCGGCTGATCGAGTGGCTGCCGCGCACCGTGCCGCCACAGGACCGGGTGGCGATCGTCCATGGCGATTACCGCATCGACAACCTGATCTTTGCCGAGGACGGCCCGCGGGTGGCGGCGGTGCTCGACTGGGAACTGTCGACACTGGGCGATCCGCTGGCCGACTTCACCTATCTGCTGATGAACTGGGGCACCGAACCCGATGGGCGGTCGGGGATCAAGGGGCTGGCCGGCGCGGCAAGCGGCCTCCCGACGATCGAGGAGGTCATGGCACGCTATTGCACCGCCACCGGGCGGCGCGACGTGCCGCAGCTCGAGTGGTATTTCGCCTATAACCTGTTTCGCCTGACCGGGATCGTACAGGGCATCAAGCAGCGGGTGCGCGACGGCAACGCCGCCAGCGCGCAGGCGGCGGCGATGGCCGAGCGGGTGCCGATGCTGGCGGCGATGGCGTGGGACTTCGCGAAGAAGGCAGGGGCGTGATGCGGTTTGCGGGCAGGTCGGTGCTGGTCACCGGGGCGGGATCGGGCATCGGTCGGGCGAGCGCGATGGCCTTTGCCGGCGAAGGGGCGGGGGTGGTGTGCGCCGACCTGTCCGGTGCGGAGGCGACTGTCGCGGCGATCGAGGCGGCGGGTGGTCGGGCGGTGGCCTGTACGATGGATGCCGGCACCGACGGCGACGTGGCGCGTACGGTCGCGCTGGCGGGTGAGCGGTTCGGCGGGATCGATGTCGTCCATGCCAATGCCGGCATATCGGGCGGGATCGCCGGGTTGTTCGACACGACGGCGGAGGATTGGGCGGAGGTGCTGCGCGTCAACCTGATCGGCCCGTTCCTCGCCATCCGCCACGCCGCGCCGATCATGGCGGCGGCGGGGGGCGGCGCGATCGTGTGTACCGCCAGCGTCGCCGGCCTGCGATCGGGGGCAGGCGGGGCGGCCTATTCGGCGTCGAAGGCGGGGGTCATCAACCTCGTCCGGACCGCCGCGCAGCAATTGTCGGGATCGGGCGTTCGGGTCAACGCGGTATGCCCCGGACTGATCGAGACCGGCATGACCGCGATGGTGTACGACCATGCCCGCGAGCACGGCAAGGAAGCGCGGATCGGACGGCTGAACCCGCTGCGTCGCGGAGGCGAGGCCGAAGAGGTAGCGGCGGTCGTGCTGTTCCTCGCGTCGGCGGAGGCGAGCTATGTCAACGGACAGGCATGGGCGGTCGATGGCGGGCTGTCGTCGAGCCATCCGGTGACGCGGCAGGACTATGGGCGTACCGCCGTCTGACGCAGCGGAACGAATGACGGTCGCGACCTTTGTCGTTGGAACGACGAAGGAGTTTCCCGATGACCGCCCCGCTGAAACCGCCGATCCGCTATTCGAGCGCGCTGGAACAGCCGCAGCCGACCGAGGGCGAGACCGTCGCACAGATGAAGGAATCGTTCGACACGATCCTCGAGACGACGTCGAAGGATTATGGCAAGGCGGTCCGTGCGGTCCATGCGAAGAGCCACGGCATCCTGCACGGCGAACTGAGCATCCGCGACGACCTGCCGCCCGAATATGCGCAGGGGCTGTTCGCGGCACCGGGCATCTATCCGGTGGTCATGCGGTTCTCGACCAATCCCGGCGACATCCTCGACGACGCGATCGGCCTGCCGCGCGGTCTTGCTTGGAAGGTGCTGGAGGTCGATGGCGACCGCCTGCCCGGTGCGGAAGGGCGGACACAGGACTTCGTGATGGTCAACGCGCCGGTCTTCGCCGCGCCGACGCCCGAGAAGTTCGCCGGCAACCTCAAGCTGCTCGCAAGGACGACCGACAAGGCGGAATGGGCGAAGAAGGCGCTGTCCTATGTCCTGCGCAGCGCCGAGGCCGCGCTGGAGGCGGTCGGGACCGAGAGCACGCTGCTCAAGACCATGGGCGGATCGAAGAACGTCCACCCGCTGGGCGAAACCTATTTTTCCGCCACGCCGTTCCGCCACGGGGCGTTCGTCGCGAAATATCAGGTGGTGCCGGTTTCGCCGGACCTCACCGCGCTGACCGGCAGCGTCATCGATACCAGCGGCCGCCCGGATGCGATCCGCGAGGACATGCAACGCTCGGCCGCCACGGTACGCGGCGAATGGGAGGTGCGCGTGCAGCTGTTACGCGACAGCGATGCGCAGCCGATCGAGGATGCGGCGACCGAGTGGCCCGAAGCGGTCAGCCCCTATGTCACGGTCGCGACGATCCGCACCGCGCCACAGGACAGCTGGTCGGCGGACAAGGCGGCCGCGGTCGACGAGAATCTGCGGTTCAGCGTGTGGACCGGTCTTGCCGCGCACCAGCCACTGGGCGGCGTCAACCGGGTGCGCAAGCCGGTGTACGACCATTCGGCGGACTATCGGCGGCGGTTCAACGGGTGTCCATTGCACGAGCCGGTTTGAGGGTTTTCCGGCTTCGCGCACTGCCGTTTGTGCTGAGTAGGGGCTGAGCGAAGTCGAAGACCCGTATCGAAGCACTTCATAAGCGGTCCTTCGATACGCCCCTTCGACAAGCTCAGTGGCTACTCAGGATGAACGGTATTTGATCGTGTAACGAAGGCGCCGCTATTCCCGAACCCGCACCAGCCCCTCTTGCGCCACGCTCGCCACCAGCCGGCCGTCGCGGCCGAAGAAGCGGCCGCGGTTGAAGCCGCGGGCGTGGCCGGCCCACGGGCTGTCGGTCTGGTAGAGCAGCCAGTCGTCGGCCCGGAACGGTTCGTGCAGCCACAGCGCATGGTCGACGCTGGCGGTCTGCACCCGGTCCATCATCCAGTGGATGCCGTGCGGCAGCATGCAGGTGCCCAGCAGCATCATGTCGCTGGCGTAGGCCAGCATCGCGCGGTGCAGCGTCATGTCGTCGCCGATCGGCGCGACCGCGCGGAACCAGCCATGTTGCAGCGGCGCGCGCGGGGTCGGGTCGGTCCAGTGCTCGGCCTCGACCGGGCGGATTTCGATCGGGCGGGCGCGCAGGAACAGGTGGCGATATTTCTCGGGAATGCGGTCCTGCATCGATTGGCGCAACTCGGTGTCCGACGGCAGCGATTCGGGTGGCGGCACGTCGGGCATGGCATCCTGATGGCCGAGGCCGTTCTCCGGCAGCTGGAACGATGCCGCCATATTCAGGATCGCCTTTCCCTGCTGCATCGCGATCACCCGCGCATTGGCGAAGCTGCGCCCGGCAAAGTCGCGGACGACGCGGTAGACGATCGGATGCTGCTCATCGCCCGGCCGCAGGAAATAGGCGTGGAGCGAATGGGCGATCTTCTCGCCGCCGATCGAGCGCTGCGCCGCCTGCAACGCCTGCGCGATCACCTGCCCGCCGAACACGCGACCGACGCCGCCGGGGTTGCGGGGGCCGCGATACAGGTCGGTGTCGATCTCCTCGATATCCAGCAGGCGGATCAGGCCGGCGATCAGGTCGGCGGGGGTGGGCCCCATCAATAGCCTCCGGCGCGGGCGACGCGGTCGCTGTGATAGGCGATGTCGCCGAACATCTCGGTCAGGACGCGGGCGCGCTTCATGAAGAAACCGATATCGGCCGCATCGGTCATGCCGATCCCGCCATGCATCTGCACCGATTCCTGCACCGACAGCGTCATCGCCATCCCCGCCATCGCCTTTGCCACCGACACCGCGATATCGGCGTCGGGCGAGGCGTCGTCGAGCAATTGCTGTGCCTTAAGCACCGCGGCGCGGGCGACCTCCATCTCCGAATACAGGTGGGCGGCGCGGTGTTGCAGCGCCTGGAAGCTACCGATCGTCTGGCCGAACTGCTTGCGCTGGCGCAGGTAATCGAGCGTGCGGGTCATCGCGCCGTCGCCGACGCCGAGCGATTCCGCCGCCGCGCCGGTGCGGGCGGCGGCAAGCAGGCGGGCGAGCGCGGTACGACCACCGTCGACGTCGCCGACGACGGCATCGCCGTCCACCTCGACCCCGTCGAGCGTCAGCCGCGCGGCGATGCTGCTGTCGACCAGCCGCCGCGGATCGGCAGTCAGGCCGGGCGTACCGGCGGGCAGCGCGAACAGCGTCAGGCCGTCGGCATCGTCCGCGTCGCCGGCGGTGCGCGCGACGACGAGGATCAGGTCGGCGATATGGCCGTGCGCCACGAACTGCTTGGTGCCCGACAGGCGGAAGCCGTTGCCCGACCGTTCGGCGCGCAGCGCAACCGCGTCGCCATGCTTGCCGCGTTCGTCGATCGCCAGCGCGGCGATGGTCCGGCCGGCAGCGATTTCGGGCAGCCAGCGCTCGCCCGGGCCGGTGCCGGTCAGCGCGGCGACGGCGGCGACCGAGGTGGCGAGGAACGGCGAGGGCGACAGGTTGCGACCGATCTCCTCCAGCACGATCCCCGCTTCGACATGGCCAAGGCCGAGACCGCCGGCGGCTTCGGGCACCATCATGCCGGTGAAGCCCATCTCGGCGAACTTCACCCACAGGCCACGATCGAAGCCGGTCGCGTCGTCGGCGTCGCGCAATGCGCGCAGGTGATCGACCGGTGCCGCTTCGGCGAGGAATTCGCGCGCGGTGTCGGCGAGCATGGTCTGATCTTCGTTCAGAAACAGGGGCATGGTATCGATTCCTGACGAAAGGTCACTGAGTCGGCAGGTTGAGGATGCGACGCGCGACGATGTTGAGCTGGATTTCGGACGTGCCGCCCTCGATCGAATTGGCCTTGGTCCGGAGCCATGCGCGCGGAGCGGCGCCCCGCTGGCTGTCGGCGCTGTCCCATTCGAGCAGGTCGCTGCCGCCTGCCGCCATCATCAGTTCGTGGCGCGTCTTGTTCAGTTCGGTTCCGACATATTTCATCATGCTGGGCTGGGCGGGATGCGCGCGCCCGGCCTTCAGTTCGTCGCGGAAGCGTTCGGACATGGCGGTGAAGGCGCGGGCGCGGACGTCGAACGTCGCGAGTGCGGCACGCAGCATCGGGTCGGCGAGCCGGCCCTGTGCGTCGCGCCCGATCGTCTCGACCGCGCGGTCGATCAGCGGGCCGTTGCCGGCCATGCCCATGCCGGAGATCATCTCGCGCTCATGGCCCAGCAGGTACTTGGCGACGCCCCACCCCTTGTTCCGCTCTCCGACCAGATTGGCCTTGGGCACGCGGACATCGTCGAAGAAGGTTTCGCAGAAGGGCGAGTTGCCCGAGATCAGCCTGATCGGGCGCGTGGTGATGCCGGGCGAGGCCATGTCGAACAACAGGAAGCTGATGCCGCCCTGCTTGGTCGTGCGGTCGGTGCGGACGAGGCAGAAGATCCAGTCGGCCTTGTCGGCATAGCTGGTCCACACCTTCTGCCCGTTGACGATGAAGTCGTCGCCGTCGTCGACCGCGCTGGTCTGAAGCCCGGCGAGGTCGGAACCGGCGCCGGGTTCGCTATAGCCCTGACACCAGCGGATTTCGCCGCGGGCGATCTTGGGCAGATGTTCCTGCTTCTGCTCCTCGGTCCCGTATTGCAGCAGCGCGGGGCCGAGCATCGAGATACCGAACGAATAGAGCGGATTACGTGCATTCAGCGCCGCCATTTCCTCGCGCAGGATCTTTGCTTCGGCGGGCGACAGGCCGCCGCCGCCATAGGCGGTCGGCCAGTCGGGCACGGTCCAGCCGCGCGCCGCTATCCGGTCGAGCCATAGCTTCTGGTCCGGATCGGCATAGGTCGGGTTGCGACCGCCCCAGGTGACGTCGCGGTCGGAGCGGACGGGTTCGCGCATCGACGGCGGGCAGTTTTGCTCCAGCCATGCGCGGGTATCGGCGCGGAATGCGGCAAGATCGCTCATGACGTGAACCGCCCACCCTGCTCGGCCTTTTCGCGCAGCAGCGGCGCCACGTCGAAGCCGTGGCGGTCGAGGCCTTCGACGATCTTCTTCAACCCTTCGGTATCCGCCCAGAACATCGGTCCGCCGCGATAGACCGGCCAGCCATAGCCGTAGATCCACACCACATCGATGTCCGATGCGCGCTGCGCCTTGCCCTCGGCCAGGATCTTCGCCCCTTCGTTGACCATCGGGTAGAGCGTGCGCTCGACGATCTCCTGATCGGTGATCTCGTGCTGCGGGGTGCCGGTCTTCCTGCGGAAATCCTCGATGATCTCGGCGACGCGCGGGCTGTTCGATGCAGTGCGCCTGTCGTCGTAATCGTAGAATCCGGCCTGCTTCTTCTGGCCCCAGCGGCCTTCGGCGGCCAGCGCGTCGCGGATACTCTCGATCCGGTTCGGGTCGCGATGCCAGCCGATATCGACACCGGCCAGGTCGGCCATCTGGAACGGGCCCATCGGCATGCCGAAGTCGACATGGACGCGATCGACCTGTTCGGGCGTCGCACCTTCGAGCAGCAGCTTCATCGCCTCCACCTGACGCGGCTCCAGCATCCGGTTGCCGATGAAGCCATGGCACACGCCGGCGATCACTGCGACCTTGCGGATCTTCTTCGACAGCGCCATCGCCGTCGCCAGCACGTCGTCGGCGGTCGCGGCGCCGCGCACGATCTCCAGCAGTTTCATGACGTTGGCGGGCGAGAAGAAGTGCAGGCCGAGCACGTCCTGCGGACGCTTCGTCGCGGCGGCGATGACGTCGATATCGAGATAGCTGGTGTTCGACGCGAGGATCGCGCCGGGTTTGCAGATCGCGTCCAGCTTGCCGAAAATGTCCTGCTTGACCGACATTTCCTCATACACCGCCTCGATTACCAGATCGGCGTCGGACAGGTCCTGCAACGACAGCGTGGGGGTGAGCAGCGCCATCGCCCGGTCGACCTGCTGCGCGGTCATCCGCCCCTTGGCGGCGGTCGCGTCATAGTTCCGGCGGATGGTGGCGGTGCCGCGGTCCAGCGCGTCCTGCTGCATCTCGACGATCGTCACGGGGATGCCGGCCGACAGGAAGTTCATGGCGATGCCGCCGCCCATCGTACCCGCGCCGATGATGCCGACGCGTGCGATCGGACGCTGCGCGACGTCGTCGGCGATACCGTCGATCTTCGATGCCTTGCGTTCGGCGAAGAAGATGTGCCGCTGTGCCGCCGACTGTACGCCGAACATCAGCTTCATGAATTGCTGCCGTTCGAATTCGACCCCCTCGGCATAGGGCGTCCCGGTCGCCTTCACCACGCAGGCAATGTTGGCGGCGGGGGCTTCGAACCCGCGGAAGCGGCGGGCATTGGCCCGTTCGAACGCGGCGACCGCTTCCGGATCGGGCGAGAGCGGGCGCTGCGATGCCCGGGGCAGGGGGCGGATGTCGGCGACCTCGCGGGCATAGGCGATCGCGTCGTCCAGCAGGCTGGTCTCGCCGGCCAGCCGGTCGACGATGCCGACATCCTTCGCCACGCTCGCCGGGATCGGATCGCCCTTCGCCACCAGTTCCAGCGCGACGGCGACACCGGCAAGGCGCGGCAGGCGCTGCGTCCCGCCGGCGCCCGGCAGCAGGCCGAGCTTGACTTCGGGCGTGCCGAGCTTGGCGCTGGGCACCGTGATCCGGTAATGGCTGGCGATCGCGACCTCGCATCCGCCGCCCAGCGCGGTGCCATGAATCGCGGCGACGACCGGCTTGTCCGACCCCTCGATCATGTCGACCAGTTCGGGCAGCAGCGGTTCGACCGGGGGCTTGCCGAATTCGGTGATGTCGGCCCCGGCGAAGAAGGTGCGGCCGGCACAGGCGATGACGACGGCGCGGATCGACGCGTCGCCGGCGGCCTGTTCGATCGCGGCCTTCAGTTCCAGCCGGACCGGCGCCGACAGGGCGTTGACCGGCGGGTTGTCGGCGATCGCGATCAGGATGTCGCCATGGCGATGGATAGTCACGGACATGCTCGGCCTTCTCCACAAATTGGCATACCGGTAATTCTAAACCGGTGCGTCGCTGACGCATTCTATTGCCTTTTGCAGGATCATAATCAATAGTGCGCGGCAGGAGATGCGCGAAGGCCGGGCAAACCCGACCTTCGACAGATCGAATGGCGGGAGCAGGATGGTGGCGGCAGGCGAAGCGACGATGACGGTGCCGGGTGACTGGCCGCGGATGTCGATGGCGGCGGTCGAAGCCGCGCTGACCGCCCCCGGTGCACCGTTCGAGATGGCGCACGCGACGATCGACGGGATCGACACGCGCGTATGGCGGAACGCGCCGGCCAGCCTCGTCCAGTTGATCGCCCTGTCACGCACCCATGGCGAACGGCTGGCGACGATCCACGAAACCCAGCGGGTCAGCTACGAAGCGCAGTATCGCGCCATCGCCACGCTGGCGGCGGGGCTGCGGGACATGGGCGTCGGCAAGGGCGACCGGGTGGCGCTGGCGATGCGCAACGTGCCCGAATGGCCGGTCGCGTTCTTCGCGATCGTGGCGCTGGGCGCTGTGTGCGTGCCGCTGAACGCATGGTGGAGCCCGCAGGAGCTGGCGTACGGGGTCAACGATTCGGGCGCGCGGGTATTGATCGTCGACCGGCAGCGGTACGACCGGATCGGCGATTATGCGGCGATGCCGGCGCTGGAGGCGGTGCTGGTCGCGCGGGCGCGGGTGCCGCTGGGCGGGATCGCCCGTCGGCTGGAGGAGGTCATCGGCAACTGCGCGGGCTATGCGACGCTGCCCGAGGTCGCGCTGCCCGACGTGGCGATCGCCCCCGACGATCCGGCGACGATCTTCTATACCAGCGGCACGACCGGCCGGCCCAAGGGCGCGCTGGGCACGCATCGCAACCTGTCGACCAACATCCTGTCGAGTGCGTACGTCTCCGCCCGGTCGTATCTGCGCCGGGGCGAAATGCCCCCCGAACCGCAGCCCAAGGTCGGGTTGCTGGTCATCCCGTTCTTTCATGTGACGGCGTGCAGCGCGTCGCTGATGGGGGCGCTGGCCAGCGGAACGACGTTGGTGCTGATGCGCAAATGGGACGCGGGCGAGGCACTGGCGCTGATCGAGCGGGAACGCGTGCAGATCACCGGCGGGGTGCCGACGATCGCGTGGCAGCTGCTGGAACATCCCGACCGGGCCAGCCACGACCTGTCGTCGCTGGAGGTGGTGCAATATGGCGGCGCGCCATCCGCGCCCGACCTGGTGAAGCGCATCTTCGAGGTGTTCGGCGCGCTGCCCGGCAATGGCTGGGGCATGACCGAGACGATGGCGACGGTGACGCAGCATGTCGGCGAGGATTATCTGGCGCGACCGACCAGCTGCGGCGCGCCGGTGCCGGTCGCCGACCTGAAGATCATGGCCCCCGACGGTTCGGCGGAACTGCCGGTGGGCGAGATCGGCGAGCTGTGGGCGCGCGGGCCGATGATCGTGCGCGGCTACTGGAACGATCCGGAAGCCACCGCGCAGACCTTCGTCGACGGCTGGGTCCGCACCGGCGACCTCGCCCGGCTGGACGGGGAAGGCTTCTGCACCATCGTCGACCGCGCCAAGGACATCATCATCCGTGGCGGCGAGAACATCTATTCGATCGAGGTCGAGGACGTGCTGTACGCGCACCCCGCCGTCACCGATGCCGCGCTGGTCGGCGTGCCCGACCGGGTGCTGGGCGAGGTGCCCGCCGCCGTCGTCCACCTGTGCCCGGGATGCGAGGCGAGCGAGCGCGAGTTGCAGGACTTCGTGCGGGCGCGACTGGCCGGGTTCAAGGTGCCGGTGCAGGTGCGGTTTTCCGACACCGTCCTGCCGCGCAACGCCAACGGGAAGATATTGAAGGACGAACTGCGGGCGATGTTCGCGGGGGGCTGAGCGGCCAAAGGTCACGAAAGTCACACTTGCACGCTGTTGCGCAGTGTTTGCGAATCCTTTGCAACTGGCGTCACCCGGTGAACGCGAGACCTCTGCAAAAGTCTCCAACAGAGCGAACGCCTCGCCGTACCCCGGCGAAGGCCGGGGTCCAGTTGGAAAGGCGTTTCCGTATCTTACCAATGCCCCCCAACTGGGCCCCGGCCTTCGCCGGGGTACGGATTGAGGGCCTTTGCAGAGGTTTCGCGAAGGCCGGGGTCTCCTGCGCCTCCCGTCCCGTGCCGTCACCGGGCGATTCCGGCCTGCGCCGGGATGACGCCCGTGGCGGACGGAGTTAGGTGCGATGTGACGTGTCAAAGAGCGGGACCCTGCAAAGGTCGGCCACCATCCTGTCGCGGGGCGGACGTGTAGGAAAGCGATGATTGCGCGCCCCCAGCCGATCCCTTCGCAAACGCGGCGAAAACTGCTACGCGCCCGCCCATGCTCAATCTGAACGGTATCACGGTGCGCCTGGGCGGGCGGACGATCCTCGACAATGCCAGCGCGGCGCTGCCGCCGGGGAGCCGCGTCGGGCTGATCGGGCGCAACGGCGCGGGCAAGTCGACGCTGGTCCGCGTGATCGCCGGGCAGCTGGAACCCGACAACGGCACGGCGGAAATGCCGCGCGGATCGCGGCTGGGCTATGTCGCGCAGGAAGCACCCGCCGGACAGGCGACCCCGTTCGAGACCGTGCTGGAGGCCGATGTCGAACGCGCGCGGCTGATGCACGATGCCGAGACGGTGACCGATCCCGACCGGCTGGGCGATATCCACGAACGGCTGCTGGCGATCGACGCATACGGCGCGCCGGCGCGGGCGGCGCGGATCCTGGTCGGGCTGGGCTTCGACGAGGAGATGCAGGGCCGGGCGCTGGAGAGCTATTCGGGCGGGTGGCGGATGCGGGTCGCGCTGGCGGCGCTGCTGTTCAGCCAACCCGACGTGCTGCTGCTCGACGAACCGTCGAACCACCTCGACCTCGAAGCGGTGATGTGGCTGGAGGATTTCCTCAAAGGCTACAAGGCGACGATCGTCGTCGTCAGCCACGAACGCGATTTCCTGAACAACGTCGTCGACCATATCCTGCACCTGCATCAGGGCAAGATCACGCTGTATCCGGGCGGCTATGACGCGTTCGAGAAGCAGCGCGCCGAGCGGCTGGCGCAGCTGGAGGCGGCGCGGGTCAATCAGGCGGCGCAGCGGGCCAAGCTGCAGGAATATGTCGCCAAGAACTCGGCGCGGGCCTCCACCGCCAAGCAGGCCCAGTCGCGTCTGAAGATCCTCGCCAAGATGAAGCCGATCGCGGCGATGGCAGAGGACCCCAGCCTGTCGTTCGACTTTCCCGATCCCGATGAACTGCGCCCACCGCTCATCACGCTGGACATGGCCAGCGTCGGATACGGCGACACGCCGATCCTCAAGCGGCTGAATTTGCGGATCGATCCCGAGGACCGCATCGCGCTGCTGGGCCGCAACGGCAACGGCAAGACGACGCTGGCGCGGTTGCTGGCGGCGCAACTGGCGCCGATGGACGGCGACATGAACGCCGCGGGCAAGATGAAGGTCGGCTATTTCACCCAGTATCAGGTGGAGGAGCTGAGCACCGACGACACGCCGCTGGAACATATGACGCGCCAGATGAAGGGCGCGTCGCCCGCCGCGGTGCGGGCGCAGCTCGGCCGGTTCGGTTTTTCGGGTGACAAGGCGATTACGCTGGTCGGCAAGCTGTCGGGCGGCGAACGCGCGCGGCTGGCGCTGGCGCTCATCACCCGCGATGCGCCGCACATGCTGATCCTCGACGAACCGACCAACCACCTCGACGTCGATGCGCGCGAGGCGCTGGTGCAGGCGCTCAACGCCTATACCGGCTGCGTGCTGCTGGTCAGCCACGACCGGCACATGCTGGAGGCGACCGCCGACCGGCTGGTGCTGGTCGATGAAGGCACCGCGAAGGAATTTGACGGGACGATCGATGACTATATCGCGCTGATCCTCGGCAATTCGGCGAAGGAAAAGGCCAAGAAGGCCAACAAGAAGGACGACCGCAAGGCCGCCGCCGAAGCGCGCGAAAAGGCGCAGGTGCTGAAGAAGGGCGCACAGGCGATCGAGCGCGATCTGGCGCGGTTGACCGAACAGCGCGATGCGCTGGACGCGGCGATGGCGGGGAATGCGATCCCGGCGCTGGCGCGGCTGACGATGGCGCAGCTGATGAAGCGGCGTGCGAGCCTCGATACCGAGATCGAGGTGGCGGAGATGAAGTGGATGGAGGCGAACGAGGCGTTGGAGGCTTTGGCGGCTTAGGGTCCCTCGTCATCCCGACGAAAGTCGGGATCCATGGATATATGACGTATCGAAAGAGCCGCGACAGCTCGTGTCCATGGATCCCGGCCTGCGCCGGGATGACGGTCGTTCTGGAGCTATCGACGTGCGCTGTCGAAGGTGCCGGCGATCCCGCTCAGTTCAAGCGCCGAGCGCGCCTCCAGCAATAAGCCCCGAGCGCGGACGGGATGCCAAACAGCAGCAGGCACAAAGCCCAATATTCGATCGGCAACTCCAGTAATGCTGACGGCGCCAGCAATGGTAGGAGAAGCGGAAAACACGCGGCGGCAGGTATGAGCCAAAGCGACCACGCTGCCCGCCGCCACAACATTGCGGACGTCGGCGGAGTGGCGAACCGTCGCCAGAGTCGACTCACTGCGGGGTCAGTCACGCCGCGATGCTACCAGCTGGCGGGTTTTCGACCAAGTAGAACGGTTCTGTTCCAGCGTGCGCGTTCGACAGATCGGTCGCGCTCAACACGCGACACCGCCGCCGCCACCCGCTAAGACACCCCCAATGTCCGACTCCTTCCTCGCCCTCGACATCCCCGAACAGCCTGCCGCCGCGCAGCCGTACCGCGTGCTCGCGCGCAAGTATCGGCCGCAGACGTTCAGCCAGCTGATCGGGCAGGATGCGATGGTCACGACGCTGGGCAATGCGATCAAGCGCGGTCGCCTTGCCCATGCGTTCCTGCTGACCGGCGTGCGCGGGGTGGGCAAGACGTCGACCGCGCGGCTGATCGCCAAGGCGCTCAACTGCATCGGGCCGGACGGGCAGGGCGGGCCGACGATCGATCCGTGCGGGGTGTGCGAGCCGTGCCGGGCGATCGCCGAGGGGCGGCATATCGACGTGATCGAGATCGACGCCGCGTCGAACAACGGCGTCGACAGCGTGCGCGAGATGACCGAGGCGGTGCGCTATGCCGCGGTGTCGGCGCGCTTCAAGATCTACATCATCGACGAAGTCCACATGATGTCGACGCCGGCGTTCAATGCGCTGCTGAAAACGCTGGAAGAGCCGCCCGCGCACGTCAAGTTCCTGCTGGCGACGACCGAGGTCCACAAGGTGCCCGTCACCGTCCTGTCGCGCTGCCAGCGCTTCGACCTGCGGCGTATTCCCGCCGATCTGCTCGCCGGACATTTCGCGCATGTCGTCGAGGCGGAGGGTGTCGAGGCCGAGCCGGAGGCGCTGCAACTGATCGCGCGCGCGGCGGAAGGGTCGGCGCGCGACGGGCTGTCGATCCTCGACCAGGCGATCGCGCATGGTGGGCTGGACGGCGAGGGCGTGCGGGCGGACGCGGTGCGGCAGATGCTGGGCCTGTCCGATCGCGGGGCGATCCGGGGGTTGTTCGACCTGTTGCTGAAAGGCGATGCGCCGGGCGCACTCAAGGCGTTGCGGGCGCAATATGACCTAGGCGTCGATCCGGCGTCGGTGCTGCGCACGCTGCTGGAAACCGTGCATGCGGTGACGATCGTCAAGGTTGGCGGCGATCGCGGACCCGGCCAGTCGGCGGAGGAACGCGCCGCATTCGACGCGTGGAGCGCGCTGTCTTTCCCGATGCTGCATCGGTTGTGGCAGCTGCTGCTGAAAGGGCATGAGGAGGTGTCGCGCGCCGCGCTGCCGATCGAGGCGTGCGAGATGGCGTTGCTGCGCATCGTCCATGCCTCCTCGCTGCCCGATCCGGGGACGCTGGCGAAGCAGCTGGCGGCGGGACAGGTGCCGGCGATGGCTGCGCCCGCCGCACCGGCGCCGGCCCCGGCCGCAGCGGAAGTCGCGGCCGATCCGCTGCCCGAGACCGCCGAACAGGTCGCGGGCCTGCTGTCGAAGCACGGCCGTCATTCGCTGGAGGCGCAGTTCCGCAATTGCGCGCGGCTGATCCGGCTGGCGCCGCAGCTGATCGAGCTGAGCGGTGCGCGGCCGCTGCCCGCCGATTTCACCCGCGACCTCGAAGTTGCGCTCAAGGGGATCACCGGCAGCCATTGGCGCGTTCTGATCGGCGAGGGCACGGGCGATCCGACCCTGCGCGAGCAGGAAACGGCGAAGGCGGAATCGGAGCGCGAACAGGTCCTCAAATCGCCGCTGGTACAGGCGGCACTGGCGGCGTTTCCGGACGCCACCCTCGATCATTGGCAACGCAGCGACGGGAGTATCGCGCGATGAAGAATCTCGACGACATCATGGCCATGGCGCAGAACGTGCAGAACGAGCTGACCAAGGCGCAGGCGAACCTCGACACGATCGAGGTCGACGGGCAGTCGGGCGGCGGGCTGGTGAAGGTCCGCGCCTCGGCCAAGGGGCGCATCCTCGGCGTCGACATCGACGATTCGCTGTTGCAGCCGGGCGAGAAGCAGATGCTGGAAGACCTGATCGTCGCGGCGTTCAACGACGCGCGGGCGAAGGCGGATGCGGCCAGCTCGACCGAGATGTCGAAGCTGACCAACGGCCTGCCGCTGCCACCGGGGTTCAAGCTGCCGTTCTGAACGTTCGGAACGCTGCTGGAACAAGCGGCGGGACCGGCGGTTCTTGGGCACATCAGTACTTGAGGGAGATGTGCCATGGAACCCGATCGTATCGAAACCACCCCCGGTGGTGCCCCGCAGACGGTGATCGTCGAGCGGCGCGGGTCGGGCGGCGGCCTGTTGATCGGGCTGGCGATCCTGCTGGCGGTGATCGTCGGGGCCTATTTCCTGCTGAACCATGCGAACAACGACGACGCCCGGACCGGGGCAGTGACGTCGGCGGCCAAGAGCGTCGGCGATGCCGCGGACAAGGCGGGCGATGCTGTGGAGCGGGCGACGAAGTAGGGTTGTTGGCTGGGGTGGCGAGCGTTGCGCGCTTGTCGAGAGAAACCCCAGCCTGCGCCGGGATGACGTTTGCGGGGGTGGGGTGTTGGCCGCGCCGCTTCGGCCACGCACCCCGTCATCCCGGCGAAGGCCGGGATCCATGGTCACGGGACTTCACTGATTGATCGAAACCGCTTTCATCCGTGGATCCCGGCTTTTGCCGGAATGACGGGTCGCATGTGCCAGGCGGCGCTCACCTCAGACATCCGTCCAGCCCCTCGCGGCGAACGATGCCGATGCGGCGTTCGATCGTGCGGGCGTACCGGCGGGTGAAGCCGGTGGGGGCGATGCCGGCGCGCTTCTTCGGCAGCGGCAGGACGGCGGCGATCTGGGCGGCCTCGCGGCCGTTTAGCGTCGACGCGCCGTGCTTGAAATAGCGGCGGGCGCCGGCCTCGACGCCATAGGTGCCGATGCCGGTCTCGGCGACGTTGAGATAGACCTCCATGATGCGGCGCTTGCCCCACATCGCCTCGATCAGGACGGTGAAATAGGCCTCCAGGGCTTTGCGGAAATAGCCGCCGCCCTGCCACAGGAAGACGTTCTTTGCGGTCTGCTGGCTGATGGTCGATCCGCCGCGGATGCGACCGCCCTCGGCATTGCGGCGCGCGGCGTTGGCGATGGCGATATAGTCGAAGCCGTTATGCGCGCAGAAGCGGCTGTCCTCCGCCGCGATCACGGCGCGGGGCATGTCGGAATCGATCGCCGACAGCGGACGCCATGATTTGGTGATGCCGTGGCCGGTCGGTACGTCGCCCAGCATGGTCAGCGTGATTGGCGGCGGGACGAAGCGCAGGATCAGCACCCACAGCACCGACAGGATGACGAAACCGAGCACGGCCTTGATCGCCCAGCCGGCGATGCGGCGGCCCCAGCCGCGCGAGGTGGCGGGTTTGGGGCGGGGGCGTTGGGTCGTGCGGGCGGCCATGGGGGGTGCCTAGCCGGGGAGAGCAGGGGACGGCAAGCACGCCGCGCTCTCTCGCGTCACCCCGGCCTGCGCTAGGGTGACGTTTGTGGTGGGCTGGCGGTTCGGCCGGAGTCGCGGGCGACATGGGTTATGGATCCCGGCCTTCGCCGGGATGACGAGTGTGGGGCGGGTCCGGGCACCCCGCCCCAGCCGCTTACACCGCGGCGAGCATCCGGCGGTCGCCGGCGAGGCGCATCATCGCCTTTTGCAGCTTTTCGAATGCGCGCACCTCGATCTGGCGGACGCGTTCGCGGCTGACGCCATAGACCTGGCTCAGCTCCTCCAGCGTCTTGGGATCGTCGGTCAGGCGACGTTCGGTCAGAATGTGCTTCTCGCGGTCGTTCAGATCGTCCATCGCCTCGACCAGCATGCCGTGGCGGACGTCGGCTTCCTGCGCCTCGGCGACGACCGAGTCCTGCAACGGGCTGTCGTCGGCCAGCCAATCCTGCCACTGGCTCTCGCCATCCTCGCGCATCGGCACGTTGAGCGAGGTATCGCCGCCCATCGCCATGCGGCGGTTCATCGACGTGACCTCGTCCTCCGTCACGCCGAGGTCGGTCGCGATCTTGGCGAGATGTTCGGGGCTGAGGTCGCCGTCCTCGAATGCGTCGAGCTTCGACTTCATCCGGCGCAGGTTGAAGAAGAGCTTCTTCTGCGCCGCGGTGGTGCCCATCTTCACGAGGGACCACGAGCGCAGGATGAATTCCTGGATCGAGGCGCGGATCCACCACATCGCATAGGTGGCGAGGCGGAAGCCGCGATCGGGCTCGAATTTCTTCACGCCCTGCATCAGCCCGATATTCCCTTCGGAGATCAGTTCGCTGACCGGCAGGCCATAGCCGCGATAGCCCATCGCGATCTTGGCAACGAGGCGCAGGTGCGAGGTGACGAGTTGGGCCGCGGCCTCCGGATCGCCATGTTCCTGAAACCGCTTGGCGAGCATGTATTCCTGCTCGGGCGCGAGGATCGGGAACTTGCGGATTTCGGAGAGATAGCGGTTGAGGCTCGCCTCGCCGCCGAGCGCCGGAATCGTCGCCGGGACGTTGCTGCCAGTTGCCATCGTCAAAACTCCCTTTGTCCTTATGGCGACGCCGCACTGCGGAATCACCGAAACCTATACGAGAAGATGGTCCAACAGTTCCTGCATGTCTGCCGGAAGGTCACTATCGAACGCCAAAGCGTTTTTTGTGACGGGATGGATGAACCCCAGATGTGCGGCGTGCAACGCCTGTCGCCGGAAATGCAGCGTTTCCAGTTGCGCCCTGAGCGCCGGTCGCCGCCCGGCATAGACCGGATCGCCCAGCAGCGGATGGCCGATCGACGCCATGTGTACCCGTACCTGATGCGTGCGCCCCGTTTCCAGTCGACATTCGATCAACGACGCACCCGAAAGTTGGCGAAGTTTGCGAAAGTGCGTCACCGCGTGCTTGGCGGTGGGGCTGTGGACGATCGCCATCTTCTTGCGATCATTGGGCGAGCGCGCCAGCGGAGCGTCGATCGTGCCCGCCGAAGTTTGCACGCGCCCCGCGGTGATCGCCAGATAGCGGCGGTCGATGCTGTGGTCCTTGAACTGCTTCGCCAGCCCTTCATGCGCGACGTCGTGCTTGGCGACGACCAGCAGGCCCGACGTATCCTTGTCGATGCGGTGGACGATCCCCGGCCGCGCGACGCCGCCGATGCCCGACAACTGCCCGGCGCAATGGTGGAGCAGCGCGTTGACCAGCGTGCCGTCGAGATTGCCGGCGGCGGGATGGACGACCAGCCCGGCGGGCTTGTCGATCACGATCAGGTCGTCATCCTCGTACGCGACGACCAGCGGGATATCCTGCGCGACAGTGTCGAGCGGTACGGCGGCGGGAAGGGTGATGGTGTAGGACTGGCCGGCCGCGACCTTGCGCGAGGTGTCCGACACCGGCCCGGCATCGCCCGCGACGTGCCCGGCCATCATCAGCGCCTTGATCCGTTCGCGCGAGAGGTCAGCGACGACGTCGGCCAGTGCCTTGTCGATCCGTTGTCCGTGCGCCGCATCGGGAATGCGCGCTTCGATCGTGGAAACCCCCCGGTCCATTGCCTACAAAGATGGGGATGGAGCCCGAATTTTCAAGCGAGGCGCTGCGCGCGCTGATCGAGCAGGCGGATGGCAGCGCCACCGAAATCTGCGGGCTGATGCTCGGCACGGCCGGGCGGATCGAGCGGCTGGTGGCGGCGCACAACGTGGCGGACGACCCAGCGCGGCATTTCGAGATCGATCCCGCCGCGCTGTTCGAGGCGCTGCGCGCGGAGCGGCGGGGCGGGGCGGCGGTGCTGGGCTGGTATCACTCGCACCCTTCGGGCGATCCCGACCCGTCGGCGACCGACGCGGCGCAGGCGGCGGCGGACGGGCGGTTGTGGCTGATCGCCGGCGGGGGCCGCGTGCGGTTGTGGCGGGCGGTCGCGGACGGGGAACGGCACGGCCGGTTCGACGCCGTCCGCTTTGCGGTCAGGACCGGCGGCCACGTTGAAAAAGACTGCGAAGCGGTGCACATGGACCGGGCCGGGCGGACGATGACGTTCGCCAAAGCACAAGGGTCGCCGCATTGAACATCAGCCCCGCCGATTTCGCCAGCCTGCTGTGTTCGCGATTGTGCCACGACCTGCTCAGCCCGGTCGGGGCGCTGAACAACGGCCTCGAACTGCTGGCCGACGAACATGATCCGGACATGCGCGCCCGCTGCCTCGAACTGCTGGCCGACAGCGCGCGGGCGTCGGCGAACAAGCTGAAATTCTTCCGCCTCGCCTTCGGTGCCGCCGGCGGCCTGGGCGATTCGATCGACACGCGGGAGGCGCGCGCCGCACTCGAAGGGCTGTTCGGCGACAATCACCGGGTGAAGCTGGGCTGGATGGTCGATGCGCCGTCGCTGCCCAAGCCGGCGGTGAAGGTGCTGCTGAACCTCGCGCTGATCGCCGGCGACGCGCTGGTGCGTGGCGGGCAGCTGGATATCGGCGCGGAGCGGACGGCGGGGGGCATCGATATCGCGGTGCGCGCCGACGGGCAGCGGATCGTACTGGATGCCGAGCTGCGCGGCGCGCTGCTGGGGGACGCGGCGATGATGACGCCGCGGGCCGCCGCCGCCTGCCTTGCGCGCGAACTGGTCGAACAGTGCGGCGGCACGTTGCAGGTGTCGCCGGTCGATTCGCCGGTGCTGTTGTTCGGAGCGTCGCTGGTCACGGGGTGACGTCCCCGGGCAGGGGGCATCCACCAACCCGGTGGCGAAAGAAGAAGCGGGATCCCGGGTCAGGTTCGGGGTGACGAGGATGGCGGTGGTCACCAATCACCCGCGCCAACCTTCACGTGTTCCCTCACTAACCGCGTCTTAACCTGATCCCCGCCATGGTCGCGCCACAACCGGGCGGGGCCGCATGGACGATCTCTTACAGGAATTCATTGCCGAAACCCGCGAGACGCTGGAGGCGTTGTCGACGGAGGTCGTCGCGTGGGAGGCCGCGCCCGAGGATCGTGCGCGGCTGGATGCGATCTTCCGCTTCGTCCACACGGTGAAGGGCAGCTGCGGCTTCCTCGACCTGCCGCGCCTGTCGCGGCTGAGCCATGCCGCCGAGGACGCGCTGTGCGAGGTTCGCGACGGCAAGCGCCGGCCCGATCGTGCGCTGGTCGATGCCGTGCTGGCGATCGTCGACCGGATCGGCGAGCTGGTCGAGGCGATCGATGCGGGACTGCCGCTGACCGACGAGGGCGAGGACGACCTGATCGCCGCGCTGGCGCCGGGCGTGGCCGGAGCGCAGGGGGCGACGCCGATCGCCGCCGCGGCGATCGCGCAGGGACGCGCGCCGCTGCGCAGCGTCCGGCTGAACGTCGACCTGCTCGACCGGATGATGAGCGGCATGTCGGACATGGTGCTGGTCCGCAACGAACTGTTCCGCCGCCTGCGCGACCTCGACCTCGATCCCGCGGTCGAAGGCGCGCTGGAGCGGCTGTCGGCATCGGTCGCCGACATGCGCGACGCGGTGACGCGGACGCGGATGCAGAAGATCGAGACGCTGTTCTCGCCGCTGCCCCGCATCGTGCGCGACACGGCGGCGGCGGTGGGCAAGGCGGTGACGCTGACCGTGGACGGCAGCGACGTCGAGCTGGACCGCGAGATGATCGAGGTGATGCGCGACCCGCTGGTCCATGTCGTGCGTAACGCGATCGACCATGGCATCGAATCGCCGGCCGAGCGCCGTGCGGCGGGCAAGCGCGAAAGCGGGCGGCTGCATATCTCCGCCCGGCAGTCGGGCAACCAGATCGTCATTGAGATCATCGACGACGGGCGCGGCATCGATACCGCGCGGCTGGTCGCGAAGCTGGCGGCCAACGGCCAGCGCAGCGAGAGCGACCTGCGGCAGCTGACCGAGCGCCAGCAATGCGAGCTGGTGTTCGCGCCGGGGCTGTCGTCGCGCGACGTCGCGACCGAGATTTCGGGCCGCGGAGTCGGGATGGACGTGGTACGCGCCGCGATCGACCAGATCGGCGGGCGGATCACGCTGGACAACAAGCCCGGCCGGGGACTGCGCATCGTGGTGCAGGTGCCGCTGACGCTGTCGATCGTATCGACCATCGTCGTGCGGGCAGGCGCGCATCGCTTCGCCATTTCGCGCCAGACGATCGGCGAGATCGTGAAGGAGCGCGGCGCCAATATCCGCATCGACCGGCTGGGCGACATGCGCATCGCGCAGATCCGCGACCGGCGCCTGCCGGTGGTCGACCTGTGCGACGTGCTGGGCATTCCCGGCGCGGCGGAACCGGGCGACAAGATGCTGGTCGTCGTGGGGCTGGGCGCGGGCGACTTCGCGGTCGCGGTCGACGACGTGCTCGATACCGAGGAACTGGTGGTGAAGCCCGCCGCGCCCTCCGTGATGGCGACCGGACTGTACGCCGGGCAGACGCTGCCCGACACAGGACAGCCGATGCTGATGATCGACTGCGCCGGGGTGGCGCACGCCGCCGGGCTGAACTTCACCGACGCGATGGACCGCGAGCTGGAGGTGGAGGCCGAGGCGATCGCCGATCCGGGCATCGCGGCGCTGCTGTTCGACGACCTCGACGGGCGGCGGCGGGTGATCCCGCTGACGGTGATCGACCGGATCGAGCGCATCCGCGCGGGCAGCCTGCAGCAGAGCGCGGGGCGCATCTGGCTGGCGATCGACGGACGGGTCCTGCCGGTCGCGGCGCGCGCGCCCGAGGCGGCGTCGCGGGTGACGACCGTGCTGCGGCTGACCGACGGCATGGCCGAGGTCGCCTATGCGATCGACGATGCGTGCGACATCGTGATGCTGCCCGAACTGGCCGCTGCGGCCGCCGAACCGGGACCGATCTGCGGCATCGTGCTGCTGGAGGGCGAGCAGGTCGAGCAGGTCGACCCGCTGTGGCTTTTCGAACGCCATGCCCGCGACGGCGCGGCCGGTCCGGCCGGGGTGACGGCGGGGCGCCCGACCTGCCTGCTGGCCGATGGCGGCAGCGGGTGGATGCGCACGTTCCTGCGCCCGATGCTGGAGCAGGCGGGCTATCAAGCGGTGGAGCGGCTGGCGTCGGACGAGCGCCCGGCGCTGGTGCTGGCGCAGGCCGACGACCCGATGGCGGGGATGACGACCGGATCGGCGCCGGTGGTGCGGTTGCGCACCAGCGCCGCCGATACCGGCGACGGCAGCGTCTATCGCTACGACCGCGAAGGCGTGTTGCGCGCCGTTCGCCAGGCAGTGGGGAAGTGACGATGAACGCGTTGTTCCTGTTGGCGCGGGTGGCGGGCCAGGATGTCGCCATCCTGTCCGACCATGTCGAATCGGTGGTCGATATCGGGGAGGTATCGCCGGTGCCGCGTACCGCGCGCGCCGTCCGCGGCCTTGCCGCGCTGCGCAGCCGGGTGGTGACGGTGATCGACACCGCACAGGCGATCGATCCGGCGGCGGCGGGCGGCGGCGGTCGCCGCGCGGTCGTGACCCAGGTCGAGGGGCATCATTATGCGCTGCTGGTCGACATGCTCGACGATGCCTATCGCTGCGCCCGGCGCCCGTTGTCGGCGGGACTGACGCCGGGGCCGGCATGGGCATCGGTCGTCGACGGCGTGATCGACCATGACGGTCGCCCGGTGCTGGTGCTGAACCTGCCCGCCGTGGTCGCGCGTGCGGCCGACGTGACGCAGGCGGCGGCCTGAAACCATTCCGGGGGCGGTCCCGTGCCGCGTGACGGGGTTCGATCCGCCGCCGATCCGGTTCCTTTAACGTCGCGCTTACGAGTCCACGCTAGGCTGTAGCCTGAACAATGGGGTGCCGAGATGAAGAGCTGCCTGGTCGTCGATGATTCGAAGGTGATCCGCAAGGTCGCCCGGCACATACTGGAAACGCTGCAGTTCGAGGTCCGCGAGGCGGGCGACGGTCGCGAGGCGCTGGACCGCTGTGCCGAACAGCAGCCCGACGTGATCCTGCTCGACTGGAACATGCCGGTGATGAGCGGCATGGATTTCCTGCGCGCGCTGCGCCAGAGCGAAGGGGGCATGGTCCCCAAGGTCGTGTTCTGCACGACCGAGAACGGCATGGCCTATATCCGCGCCGCGATCGAGGCCGGGGCCGACGAATATGTGATGAAGCCGTTCGATCGCGAGACGCTGGAAAGCAAGCTCCAGATCGTCGGCGTCTCGTAACGGACGCACCGGCATGGTCGCAGCCACCGTCAGACAGGCGGCGCCGGCCGAAGGGGTGCTCCGGGTCCTGATCGTCGACGATTCGGCGGTCACCCGCTGCGTCCTGGCGCGGATCGTCGACACGCTGCCCGAGGCGCAGCTGGTCGCGGCGGTCGGCGGCATCGCGCCCGCGGTCGCGGTGTTGCGCGAACGGCCGATCGACCTGATCCTGCTCGACATCAACCTGCCGGGTACTGACGGGCTGTCGGGATTGCCCGCGCTGTTCGCGGCCGCGCCTGACGCGCGCGTCATCATCCTGTCGGGCGAATGCGCCGACGGATCGCCGGTGGCGCTCCATGCCCTCGCGCTCGGTGCGGCGGCGACGATCGCCAAGCCGCAGTCGACGCCGCTGGCCGGCGGGTTCGCGACGCGGCTGGCGACGCTGGTCGCCGACGTGATGCGGGGACCGGTGCGCGCCGCCCCCGGATCGCAGGGCGACGCGTTCGACGTGATCGCGATCGGTGCGTCGACCGGCGGCATCCACGCGCTGGCGCCGCTGCTCAAGGCGATCCCGCCGGAACTGGACGTGCCGATCCTCGTCACGCAGCACCTGCCGGGATCGTTCACCGAATATTTCGCGCAGCAGCTGGCTGCCCTAGCGCGGCGGCCGGTCGATGTCGCGCGCGACAGCCTGCGCATCCAGCGCGGGCGGTTGATCGTGGCACCGGGCGACGCGCACATCCGGGTTGTGCCGACGACCGAAGGCGGCGCGATCCGGCTGGACCGTTCGCCCAGCAGCAGCGGATGCACGCCGTCGGTCGATCCCATGTTCGACAGCATCGCGCAGGTCTATGGCGCGCGTGCGCTGGCGGTCGTGCTGTCGGGCATGGGGCGTGACGGCTGCCGCGGCGCCGAACGCATCCGCGCGCTGGGCGGGGTCGTCGCCGTCCAGGATCAGGCCAGTTCGGTCGTGTGGGGCATGCCCGGCGCGATCGCCGAAAGCGGCCTCGCCCATATTATCGGAACCCCCGTGCAGCTGGGCGAATTCATCGCCCGCAGAAAGCGTCCCGCATGAACCTGCCGATGCAGGCGCCGCCGATGGGCAGCGCCGCGCACAAGATCGTCACGCTGCTGGAGCAGCGTACCGGCCAGCATCTCGATGCCGGACGGGCGTGGCGGATCGACAGCGCGCTGCAACCGATGCTGCGCGAACGCGGCCTCGTCTCGATCGACGAACTGGTCGCGCGCATTGCCGAGGGCGGGCGCTGCGAACAGGGGCTGGCCGATCTTGTCGTCGACGCGCTGCTGAACCAGGAAACGTCGTTCTTCCGCGATTCGAGCGTGCTCGACCTGGTCGTGATGGCGGCGACCGACATGGTCGCGGAAACGCCCCGGCGGCTGCGCATATGGTCGGCGGCGTGTTCGACCGGGCAGGAGCCGCTGTCGCTGGCGATGCTGTTCGGCGAGGCGCAGGAACGCTGCGGCCTGCCCCTGCCCGAAATCCGCGCGACCGACATTTCCGCCCGGGCGCTCGCCCGCGCGCGGGCCGGGCGCTACACCCAGTTCGAGATCCAGCGCGGGCTGTCGGTCCGGCGGATGATGCAGTGGTTCGAGGTGCGCGACGAGCTGTGGGAGGCCAAGGCCGAGCTGCGCTACCGCTTGTTGTTCGCGCGGCAGAATCTGATGTCCGATCCGATGCCGAGCGGGAAGTTCGACATCGTGCTGTGCCGCAACGTGCTGATGTACCTGTCGCCCGCCGCGCGGGCGCAGGTGCTGAACCGGATCGCGGGCGTGCTGCGGCCCGGAGGGTTGCTGGTGCTGGGCGCGGGCGAGACGGTGATCGGCCATACCGAGGCGCTGGTCCCGTCCGAACGCTATCGCGGGCTGTACCGGCCGGCCTCGCACTGACCTTGCCTTTCGGCCCGTCCCGCCGCAATCGGGGGGCAGTGGCGTGAGGGGATGGAGTCGCGTGCAGATGATCGATACGCCGTCGCCGAACTTCGGCGAACGCACGCTGCCCGTGACGATGATCGTGCTGCATTATACCGGCATGGTCGACGCGGCATCGGCGATCGCGCGGCTGACCGATCCGGCGGCGCAGGTGTCGGCGCATTACCTGATCGACGAGGACGGCACGATCCACCGCATGGTCGCCGAGGACAAGCGCGCATGGCATGCGGGCCGGGCGCACTGGCGCGGCATCACCGACATCAACAGCGCGTCGGTCGGCATCGAGCTGGTCCATCCGGGCCATGAATGGGGCTATCGCGCCTTTGCCGATGCGCAGATCGACGCGCTGATCCCGCTGGTCCATGCGATCAAGGACCGCCATCAGATCACGCGCGGCAACGTCGTCGGCCATTCGGACGTCGCGCCGATCCGCAAGCAGGACCCGGGCGAGCTGTTCCCGTGGAACCGGCTGGCCCGCCTGCGCCTCGCGCTGCCCCGGCCGGCGCGCAACCTGATGGACCCGGGATGGAGCGACGCCGGGTTCCTGCTCGCGCTCGAACGCTTCGGCTATGACGTGTCCGATGCGACCGCCGCGGTGACCGCGTTCCAGCGGCGCTTCCGCCCCGAGGTGATCGACGGCGTGATCGACGGCGAATGCCGGATGCTGCTGCTCGCGCTGCTGCTGCCCAAGCCGCAAGGCGACGATTGAACCTGCGCGCCGGCTCCGCTAGGGGCAGCACGTCAGAGGGTCGGGCGGCCGCGTCACGCGTCATGCGTGCCGAGGAAAGTCCGGGCTCCACGGAAACGACGGTGCCGGGTAACGCCCGGCGGGCTTCGCGGCTTCGGTCGGGAGGTTCAGGGACAGTGCCACAGAGAGCAGACGGCCTTTGGCTTCGGCCGGGTTACGGTGAAAGGGTGCGGTAAGAGCGCACCGCGCGGCCGGTAACGGCAGCGGCATGGCAAACCCCACCGGGAGCAAGACCGAATAGGGGCGGCATGGAGCGTAGCGATACGCTTCGGGGCAGGTTCCGGCCCGCTGCCCGGGTTGGTTGCTGGAGGCGGCATGCAAGTGCCGTCCAAGAGGAATGGTCGCCTATCCTGCCTCGTGCAGGTGGACAGAACCCGGCTTACAGACCCTCTGACATTCCCCGCGCCGCAATGGGTTGCGTGGGCGCATGGGCGGCTTATTTCGTACACCAATGGCACGACACACACGATCCAACGACTGGGGCTTTCCCCGCTGGCGCGGCTACAGCGAGGGCCGCGAGGCGCAGACGGTGAAGCTGTGCGATCGCCACGGCTGCACGGAACCCGGCAACTGCCCGGCGCCGAAATCGCCCAACAGTCCCGACCGCTGGTATTTCTGCGCGACGCACGCGGCGGAATACAACAAGGGCTGGAACTATTTCGAAGGGTTGAACGAGGAGGAGGCGAGGGCGCGCGAGGCCGAGGAACGGCGCACGGCCAACGGCTATGCCGCGTCGGCGTCGAACGCATGGGCGGGATCGGGCGACGGCAGCCGTTCGCGCGACGAGATGCGTGCCCTCGACGTGCTGGAATGCGACCCCGACGCCGATTTCGACACGATCCGGCTGGCATGGCGCAAGCTCGCCAAGGTGAACCATCCCGACGTCCGCCCCGGCGATGCCGAGGCGGCGAAGCGCTTTCACGCGATCCAGGCGGCGTATGACGTGCTGCGCACCGCCGAGGAACGACGGAGCTGGAAGCCGGCATGAGGACCCCCGCGTGAGAACGGGCGTCCGGTCCCGCTGGGACAAGGCGGTACTGGTCTGCGCAAAGTGTTCGAAGAAGCTGGACGGCGGGTTCGGCGATCCGGCAAGGCCGCTGGCCAAGGCGCTGCGCCGGCACCTGAAGCTGAAGAACGGTCCCAAGGCGCGCGCAGGGGTGGTCGAGGTCAAGTGCCTCGACGTGTGCCCCAAGGGTGCGGTGGTGGTGGTCGACAGCGACCGGCCGGGCGAGTGGCTGCTGGTGCGGCCGGGGGACGATCTGGACGCGGTGGCCGGACGGCTGGGGCTGGACGGGTAGGCGACCCGACCCTGCGGATTGTGCCTGACCGTTAGCGTTTGATCCATCCGTATGGAAACGTCACCCCGGCGAAGGCTGGGGTCTTCCGGTTTTCGCGCGGGGCAGGAGCCATGGGAGACCCCAGCCTCCGCTGGGGTAACGCTCCTTGACCCATGTGTGCGTGGTTACGCCAGCCGCGCCGCCGTTTCCCGGATCAGCGCGATCATGTTCGGTATCCCCTGCGTCCGGTTCGAACTCAGCTGGTTGCGCAGATCGAACGGCGCCAGCGTCGCGTCGATGTCGGTGGCGAGGATCGCCGGTGCCGCCCGGTCCTGCACCGTCGCGAGCACCAGCGCGATGATCCCCTTGGTGATCGCGGCGTTGCTGTCGGCGAGGAAGTGGAGCGTGCCGTCCGCGCGCGGCTGGGGATAGACCCAGACCGATGCCGAACATCCCCGCACCAGCGTCGCGTCGGTCTTCAGGGGTTCCGGCATCGGCTCCAGCTGGCGGCCCAGATCGATCAGGAGCCGGTAGCGGTCGTCGCCGTCGAGGAAGTCATATTCTTCGCGGATGTCGTCGATGCTCTGCATGACGCCGCTATAGGCATCCGGCGTCAGAGTTCCACCCCGGCGGCGATCGCTTCCAGTTTGCGGATGCGTTCCTTGAGGTCGGCGATCTCGATCCGGGTGCCGGCATTCGGCGCGGGGGCGGCGAACGCCTTGTCGCCTAGTCGCTGCTGCTGCAGCGCCAGCCAGCCGCGCCAGCCCGCCAGCGTGGTGACCGAGACGATCGCGACGGCGGCAAGGGTGGTGATCGCAAGGGCGAGGGTGAGCGTGAGGTTCATCGGACTGTCCCTTGTCGGTTTCGGGGAAGGGCGGTTCAGTTGAGCGGGTTGTCGCGGAGCCGCTCGATCTCGTCGGAGAGATCGACGCCGCGGTCGGTGATGATGCGTTCGAGGACGCGGACGCGCTGTTCGAGGCGTTCGGTCTGCGCGGCATATTGCGCGGCCTTTTCGGCGAGCATGTTCGCCTCGATCTCAAGCCGCCGTTCGCGATGCGCCAGCCACGGCTTGAAGACGACGGCACCGAGGATCGCAACGATCGGTATGAGAAGTGCCATCATGGGAACGAGAATGGGGCTCATGATCGATCCTTTCAGTTCGCGCGGTTGCGCAGTTGTTCGATCTCGCGGTCCAGCGAATGGGCGCCGTCGGTGACGATGCGCTCGACGTTCGCCAGCCGGTCCTTGATCGACCCCAGTTCGGCCTTGAGCCGGGCGTTCTCCTGGCTGAGCAGCTTGACGCGTTCCGTCGTTTCGTCGTCGCGGCGGGGATAGACCGCCTGTCCCCATGCGCCGTCCAGTGGGTAGCCGTTCTTGACGCGGAGCCAGGTGGTGAAGATCCAGCCGCCGATCGCCGCGAGAGCTACGAGGGTGGCAATGGCGATAAGGGCGGCGGGGGGCATGGTCGTCTCCGTAGCCTGACGGTTCAGCGCAGCGCGTCGATTTCGCGGGCGGTGCGGGTGGCGGGATCGGTGGCGATCCGTTCGAGGACGGCGATGCGTTCCTCGAGGCGCAGGACTTTTGCGGTCAGCTGCTCGTTCTGCTCGGCCATCAGCCGTGCTTGCCGCTCGGCCGTCAGGTCGCTGCGCTCGCTCTTGCCGCTCCATTCGTTCTCGATCGGATAGCCATGCTTCGCGCGAATGGCGGTCGTGATGACCCAGCCGATCGTACTGATCGCAATCAGGGCCAGTACGAACCCCGGTCCACCCCAACTCATCGTCTCTCTCCCTCTTGCTCGTCCCGGCGGGGACCGTGTCAGCGCAGGCTGTCGATCTCGTCCGCCAGGCGGGTGTTGCGGCTGGTATAATACATTTCGATATCGGCGAGGCGCCGGTCGATGTCGCGGAAGGTGGAGCGCATTTCCGACGCGGTGCGGGTCGGGTTCGACCGCACGCCCTGCCAGAACTTCTCGTCCTCGCGGCTTTCGTACAGGCCGTGCGGCTTCTTCTGCGCCATCCATGCGATCATGAAATAGGCGATGACGGTCCACGGAAAGCCGCCCAGCAGGGTCAGCATCACCGTGCCGATGCGGATCCACATGACCTCGACACCGGTATAGTCGGCGATGCCGGCGCACACGCCCGACACCTTGCCATTGGCCTTGTCGACATAGAATTTGGTGCGTGCGCTGGACATCACAGTCTCCGGCTAAAGTCGTTGTCGCGATAGTCGCGGGTGGGCAGGTCTCGGTCGGCGGGGCGGAAGTCCGGATTGTCGGCGGCGATGATCCGCTCGATGGTCTGGAGCCGCTCCTCGAGCCGCCGGGCGGTGAGGTGCATGTCGTCGAGCAACCGCTCGTCCTCGTTCGTCAGCGACGGCGACTGTTTCCACTTGGTGATATAGTGGAGGATCAGCCACGGCAGACCGATGAAGAGGACGCCCAGCGGCACGGCGATGCCGAAGAAATCCTCCATCTCAACCCTCCCGGTTCAGTCGCGCCTTGAGCGCCGCCAGTTCCGCATCGATCTTGTCGGACTGGCGCAGCTCGGCGATCTCGTCCTCAAGGCTCTTGCCACCCTGGCCCATGCCCGCGGCTTCGGCGCGTCCTTCCGCCAGGTCGGCACGGCGTTCCAGCACGTCGAAGCGGCTGAACGCCTCGGCGGTCTTGGACCCTGCGTACATCTCGCGCAGCTTGGTGCGGTTGGTGGCGCTTTCCATCCGGGTCTGGATGGCGTTCTGCCGGGTTCGCGCCTCGCGCAGCTTGGTCTGCAGCTTGGCGATGTCGGTTTCCGAGGCGCGCAGCGCATCGTCGAGCACGACGATCTCGGCGTTCAGCTGTTCGATCATGTCGACCGCCTTCTGCCGTTCGACCAGCGCGGCCTTGGCGAGGTCCTCGCGGTCCTTGCTCAGCGCCAGCTCGGCCTTTTCGGTCCAGCTGTCCTGCAGCTTTTCCAGCTTGCCGATGTGGCGGCGCATTTCCTTCTGGTCGGCGATGGTGCGCGCGGCGGAGGCGCGGACCTCGACCAGCGTTTCCTCCATTTCGAGGATAATCATGCGGATCATCTTGGCGGGGTCTTCCGCCTTGTCGAGCAGGTCGGTGACGTTGGCGGCGATGATGTCGCGGGTGCGGGAGAAAATACCCATCGGTTACTCCTGAAAGATACTGGGGTGGCCGGGATGGAACGGGGCAGAACCACCCCGGCCCGCCGCCTTACGCCATCGGCGCGGCGGCAACGGTTGCGGCGGACGGACCGGATGCGGTCGTCGCGCCAAAGGCGAAGATGCAGACCGCGACCGCGCCCATCAGGCTGAGGATCGACTGGCGGGCGGTCACGTTCTGGTTGATGCGGATCATGGTGGAACTCCCTGAAGCTGGTGCGTGCGCCCTGTTCCGGGCTTGCAGGAGACGTTGCAGGAGCCGTGCCAATTCGGAAAATGACGGATTTGCGTCACTTTTCCCGGAATTTGCCGCCTGCCTCATTTGTCCACTTGCGAACTATTGGGAATATACGCCACATCGTCGGCCATGGAACGCGCAACCCAGGTCGTCGGCCAGTCCGGCCCGTTTCTCGATGCCCTCGAGCGCGCCAGCCGCGCCGCGGCGCTCGATCGCCCGGTGCTGGTCATCGGCGAGCGCGGGACCGGCAAGGAACTGGTCGCCGAACGCCTCCACCGCCTGTCGGCGCGCTGGGAGGAGCCGCTGGTCGTGATGAACTGCGCCGCGTTGCCCGAAACGCTGATCGAGGCCGAATTGTTCGGGCACGAGGCGGGCGCTTTCACCGGCGCGACCAAGGCGCGGGTCGGGCGGTTCGAGGAGGCCGATGGCGGCACGCTGTTCCTCGACGAACTCGGCACGCTGTCGATGGGGGCGCAGGAGCGGTTGCTGCGCGCGGTCGAGTATGGCGAGGTGACGCGGATCGGGTCGTCGCGGCCGATCCGGGTCGATGTCCGCATCGTCGCTGCCACCAACGAGCATCTGCCCGACCGGGTCGAGCGCGGCACGTTTCGCGCCGACCTGCTCGACCGGTTGAGCTTCGAGGTGGTGACGCTGCCCCCGCTACGCGCCCGGCCGGGCGACATCATGGTGCTCGCCGACTTTTTCGGGCGGCGCATGGCGGCGGAGATCGGGCGCGACGAATGGCCGGGCTTCGGCCCGAACGCCGTCGACCAGTTGATGGAGCATCGCTGGCCGGGCAATGTCCGCGAGCTGCGCAATGCGGTCGAACGCTCGGTCTATCGTTGGGAACGCGCCGGGCCGATCGACCTGATCGAGGTCGATCCCTTCGCCTCCCCGTTCCGCCCGCGCGGCGGGACGGCGGTGCCGGCGGTCGCGCCGGCTGCCGAGGGGGGCGAGGCGCCGGCGGTTTCAGCGATGGCAGACGACCCGGGCGACGATTTCAAGACGCGGGTCAACCGCTTCGAACGCCAGCTGCTGACCCGGGCGATGGCCGAGGCGCGCTACAACCAGCGGACCTGCGCCGATGCGCTGGGGCTGACCTACGATCAGCTGCGCCACGCGCTCAAGCGCCATGGTTTATTGGGGCAGGGCGGCTGACGCGCCCTTGCGTCGGATCACCGCAGAACTAGATGTTGCCCGAACGTAACGACCGGAGCCAAGCGCGCCGCGCTTCGTTCGGTCGACCAGAGCTTATTGCCCAAGGAGGAACCCCCATGGCTTTCGAACTTCCCCCGCTGCCCTACGCCTATGACGCGCTGGAGCCGACCATCGACAAGGAAACGATGATGCTGCACCATGACAAGCATCATCAGGCGTATACCGACAAGCTGAACGAGGCCGTGTCGGAGGATGCGAACCTCGCGGGCAAGTCGATCGAGGAACTGCTGGCCAATATCGGCAGCGGTTCGGCCAAGCTGCGCAACAATGGCGGCGGCTTCTGGAACCACACCTTCTTCTGGGAAACGATGAAGGGTGGCGGATCGCAGCCGTCGGGCGCGCTGAAGGACGCGATCGACCAGCAGTTCGGCGGGCTCGACCAGCTCAAGGAACAGTTCAACACCGCGGGCGCGAACCAGTTCGGGTCGGGCTGGGCATGGCTGATCGTCGGGCAGGACGGCAAGCTCGCCATCACCTCGACCCCGAACCAGGACAATCCGCTGATGGACGTCGCCCCGGTGAAGGGCACGCCGATCCTCGGCAACGACGTGTGGGAACACGCCTATTACATCACCTATCGCAATGCCCGTCCGGCCTATCTGAAGGCATGGTGGGACGTGGTCGACTGGGACAAGGTCGGCCAGCGCTACGACGCGGCGGTGAAGTAAGTCGCGACAAGGGCCCTCTCCCGCAAGGGGAGAGGGTTGGGAGAGGGGGCTGTCCGCAAGGGCGGTCCCCTTTTTCGTGCGCGGCGTTCGCGGTTTCCCCTCTCCCCGGCCCTCTCCCCTGAAGGGGAGAGGGCCGGGGAG
>NZ_JASCXF010000021.1:0-80095 GCF_030062225.1 Sphingomonas sp. 2R-10 | reverse complement strand
AATATGGTGGTTGTAATAAGACATATGAGCCGACTTAGCTTTAAACGATACCATGACACCTTGTATGCCACAGACCGCAAGCCGCCGCCCACATGTCCCTTCATCTCATCAACTATGTGAAAGAGCGTTTCCTGCCCCGAACCGTCAGGCTCGAAGCGCCAGCAAGCCGGCGATAGGAGGACCGGAACAGTGGCGCCGATCAATCGATCGACACCGCGTTCCGGTATAAAAAAGAGCGAACTCGCTATCCGCTTCTGCGGAGCGACCCGAAGGTCAGCGAGGCGACCGGCTGGAGAAGCAGAGAGCGTCTCGTCGTCCGGTGAAGCTGCTTATATGGGCGGGTTCAGAAGGCGTCAACAACGTTTTTGCGGTTTTTCGGGTTCCATGTCGTTTTTGCCGCCAGCGCCCCGTTTCCGGCCTTTGGCGCATGGTTCGGGCGACAGCTTCCCCCCTGCCCGCCGCCACGCCATAAGGAAGCACCCGCGCGACAGACGCGCCGTCACGAGAGGATCCGACCTTGTCCCCCGCCCCCACCGCCGCCCGCAACGACGATCGCCACTGGACGCGCGAGGCGATCCGGCGACTGGAGGCGGACTTCTGTCGCTCGGCCGATACCCATCTGATCCGGCTCGATCTGCCGCCGACGCCGGGCATTGCGCTCTACCTGAAGGACGAATCGGTCCATCCGTCGGGAAGCCTGAAGCATCGGCTGGCGCGGTCGCTGATCCTCTATGGCCTGTGTAACGGCTGGATCGGGCCGGATACGGTGCTGGTCGAAGCGACGAGCGGCTCGACCGCGGTGTCGGAGGCGTATTTCGCCAAGCTGCTCGGATTGCGATTCGTCGCGGTCGTTCCCCGTGCCATCGCCAGCGCGAAGATCGCGGCGATCCGCTTCCATGGCGGCGAGGTCCATTTCGTCGACGACCCGCGCGAAGTCTATGCCGCAGCGCAGACGCTGGCCGACAACCATGGCGGTCATTATCTCGACCAGTTCACCTATGCCGAGCGCGCGACCGACTGGCGCGGCAACAACAATATCGCCGAATCGATCTTCGCGCAGATGGCGAAGGAGGATCACCCCGAACCGAGCTGGATCGTGTGCGGTGCCGGAACCGGCGGCACATCGGCCACCCTAGGACGTTTCATCCGCTATGGCAGGCACGGCACCCGGCTGTGCGTCGCCGATCCGCAGGCATCGGTGTTCCACCGCCATTATGCCGATCCGTCCGTCACCACCGTCGAGGGCGACTGTTCGGGGATCGAGGGGATCGGCCGGCCGCGGGTCGAACCCAGCTTCGTACCGAGCGTCATCGACCGGATGATCGCGGTGGACGATGCCGACAGCATCGGCGCAATGCGCGCGCTGAGCGCCCGGCTGGGTCGCCCGGTCGGCGGATCGACCGGGACCAACATCGTCGCCTGTGCCGCGCTAGTCGCGGAGATGGCGTCGGTCGGGGCGCAGGGGTCGGTGGTGACGATCCTGTGCGATTCGGGCCTGCGCTACGGCGACACCTATTTCGACGACGACTGGCTGGCGGCGCGCGGGGTCGACTGGCAGGCCGCGGCGGCACGCTATGGCGCGTTCCTCGGCGACGCGGCGTGATCCCGCTCAGCGTCACCGACCTGTTCACCATCGGCATCGGTCCGTCGAGTTCGCATACCGTGGGGCCGATGCGCGCCGCCTGTGCCTTTGCCACGATGCTGGACGAGGACGGGATCGTGCCGGAGCGGGTCTATTGCGATCTCTATGGATCGCTGTCGCTGACCGGGCGCGGGCATGCCACCGATATCGCGGTGCTGCTGGGGCTGTCGGGTGCCACGCCCGAAGGGGTCGATCCCGATGCGGTCGCCGGTATCGTCGCCGCTATCCGCGACGGCCACACGCTCGACCTCGCGGGGACGACGCCGATCGCGTTCGATCCGGACCGCGACATCGTGTTCCATCCCGGCTTCCTGCCCGGCCATCCCAATGCGATGGCCTGCACCGCGGTGCTGGCCGATGGCAGCCGCATCACCCGCCGTTACTATTCGGTCGGCGGCGGCGCGATCCGGTCGGAGGGTGATGCGCCGCCGCGGATCAACCTGACGCTGCCGCACCCGTTCATGACCGGCAACGACCTGCTGGCGCTGTGCGCGGAGACGCGGCAGTCGATCGCCGAGGTGGTCGCGGCGAACGAGAGCGCGTGGCGGGCCGAGGTCGAGACGCTGGGGTTCCTCGATGCGGTGCGCAGCGCGATGCTGGCATCGATCGATCGCGGCTGTGCCGGGAGCGGCGAACTGCCCGGCGGGCTGAAGGTCCAGCGCCGCGCCCGGGCGATCCGCGAGAAGCTGCTGGAGCGCGGGCCGCGCACCGACCCCAGCGTCGTGTTCGAATGGGTCAGCCTGTGGGCACTGGCGGTGAACGAGGAGAATGCGGCGGGCGGTCGCGTGGTGACCGCGCCGACCAACGGCGCGGCGGGCGTCATCCCCGCGGTGCTGAAATATTACGAGACCTTCGTCCACGGATCGACCCGCGAGGGCGGACGCGCGCTGCTGATGACCGCGGCGGCGATCGGGTTCCTCTACAAACAGAACGCGTCGATCTCCGCCGCGGAGATGGGATGCCAGGGCGAGGTCGGCGTCGCCTGTTCGATGGCGGCCGCCGGCCTCGCCGCCGCGCTGGGCGCGACGCCGGCGCAGGTCGAGAATGCCGCCGAGATCGGCATGGAGCATAACCTCGGCCTGACCTGCGACCCGATCGGCGGGCTGGTGCAGATCCCCTGCATCGAGCGCAACACGATGGGCGCGATCAAGGCGATCAATGCCGCCTATCTGGCGCTGCATGGCGATGGTCGCCACATCGTCAGCCTCGACCAGGTCATCGAAACGATGCGCCAGACGGGCGAGGACATGAAGAGCCAGTACAAGGAGACCAGCCAGGGTGGCCTGGCGGTCAACGTCGTCGAATGTTGAAGGACTTGCGTTTGTCACAGCTTCCCGATTTCGCCGCGATCACGCCCGACAGCATCGCCCCCGCGCTCGACGCCCTGCTGGCGGAACGCGATGTCGTCGCCGAACGCGCCAAGGCGGCGGCACCCGGCTTTGCCGAAACATGGCTGCCGGTCGAGCGGGCCGACGTCGCGCTCGACAATTTCTGGTCGAGCGTGTGGCACCTCCACGCGGTGGCCGACACGCCCGAACTGCGCGACGCGCATGCCAAGGGACAGGCGGTGCTGACCGAACGCGGCATCGGCGCGCAGCAGGACCGGGCGATGTTCGACGCGCTGCGCGCGCTGGCGGTGACGCCGGACTTCGCCGGGCTGGACGATGCCGACCGGGTGGCGGTGGAACGGTCGATCCGCGACCGGACGCTGGCCGGCGTCGCGCTGGACGATGCGGCGCGCGAGCGGTTCAAGGCGGTGGCGACCGAGCTGTCGGCATTGCAGACCGAGTTCGCCAGCGCGGTGCTGGATGCGACCGATGCGTGGACGCTGCACCTGACCGATCCGGCGCGGCTGGCCGGGCTGTCGGAAGCGGACCGGGCGATGATGGCGGCGGCGGCGCAGGCACGCGGGCTGGAAGGCTGGGTCGTGACGCTGCAACAGCCGAGCGTGGTCGCGGTACTGACCTTTGCCGAGGACCGCGACCTGCGGGCCGACGTCTATCGCGCCTATGGCACGCGCGCGTCAGACCAGGGGCCGGACGCCGGCATGTTCGACAACGGCCCGCGCATCCGCCGCATCCTGGCGCTGCGCCACGAGGCGGCGGCGCTGCTGGGCTTTCCCGATCCGGTCGCCCGGTCGCTCAGCACCAAGATGGCACCCGATGTCGGCGAGGTACTGGCGTTCCTGCGCGACCTTGCCGGAAGGGCGAAACCGCATGCCGAGGCCGAGATCGCCGAGCTGAAGGCCTTCGCCGCACGGCATCTGGGGATCGACGATCTCCAGCCATGGGATGTGGGCTTCGTCGGCGACCGGCTGAAGCGCCATGCCCATGCGATCGACCAGTCGGTCATCAAGGCCTATTTCCCGGTCGACCGGGTACTGGCCGGGTGGCGCGACCTGCTGGCGCAGCTGTTCGGCGTCACGCTGACCCGGCGGCCGGACGTCGCGACCTACCACGCCGATGCGCATTACTACGACGTGGCGGATGCGCGCGGCGTCTTCGCCGGGCTGTACCTCGACCTGCATGCGCGGCCGGGCAAGAAGGGCGGAGCGTGGATGGCTCCTGCCCGGCCCTATCTCAACGATCCGGACGCGCCGGGCATTCCCGTCGCGTACATGGTCTGCAACTTCGCGCCGACCGGCGGGGCGACGCCGCTGCTGAGCCATGACGACGTCACCACGCTGCTGCACGAGACGGGGCATTGCCTGCACCACCTGTTCACCCGCGTGCCGCGTCCGGATATCGCCGGGACCACCGGGTTCGAATGGGACGCGGTCGAGCTGCCCAGCCAGTTGATGGAGGACTTCGCATGGGAGCCGTCGGTGCTGGCCGCGATGTCGGGCCATGTCGAGACCGGCGAGCCGCTGCCGCGCGACGTGTTCGAGCGGATGCTAGCGGCGCGGCGGTTCCAGTCGGGTATGTTCCTGGTCCGGCAGATCGAATTCGCGATATTCGACCTGCTGCTGCACCTGGGCAGCCATGGCGACGATCCGATGGCGGTGATCGAGGCGGTGCGCGACGAGGTGGCGGTGGTGCGGGCGCCGGCATGGCACCGTTTCCCGCACAGCTTCGCGCATATCTTCGCCGGTGGCTATGCCGCGGGCTATTACAGCTATCTGTGGGCGGAGCTGCTGGCGGCGGACGGCTTCGCCGCGTTCGTCGAGGCGGGGACGGTCGACCGCGCGACCGGTGACCGGCTGCGCGAGACGGTGCTGTCGCAGGGCGCGGTGCGGCCGGCGATCGACCTGTTCCGCGCGTTTCGCGGGCGCGACCCCGATCCGGCGGCGATGCTGGCGCGGCACGGGCTGGCCTGATCGGCCCAAAGGTCACAAAAGTCACACTCGCGCGCAGTTTGTCGCGCAGTTTGCGTTTGGGGGTTCGCGCGGAGGCGCGGAGACCCCCCTCCGCGTCTCCGCGCGAACCCATTCTTTCTGCTTTGACGACCAGCGATGTGAAAGACCGGTCGCCATCCTGACCGTCCGCCCGCGTGTAGGAAAGCGCTTTCATCCGCTCGCGAACACCGCGCGTTTGGCGGCGGCGATGGCGCGGCCGAGGGCGGGGAGCGGGACGCCGTCGAGCGTGACGCGCAGCGTCCGGCCCTGCCCTTGCGTCACCGTCGCGCGGCCTTCGGGCAGGTCGATGTCGAGCGCCTCGCGTGCGCCCCAATCGAAACCGGGGCGATGGGCGATGGTGACGGCGATCGGGGCGGCCGGGTCCGCCGCGCCACCGTCGCGGCGTAGCGCCGAGGGGGCGCGGGCGAACGCCGCCTGGAACGCTTCGTTGAAGCGCCGCACGCTGCCATAGCCCGCGGCGAAGGCGATGTCGGTCAGCGGCAGGCGGGTATCGTGGACCAGATGCTTGGCGAGGTGGAGCCGGCGGGTCGCCTCGATCGCCAGCGGGGTAAGGCCCAGATGTTCGACGAACAGCCGGCGCAGGTGGCGGTCGCTCATACCCAGCCGTTCCGCGAGCGCCGCGACGCTGCCGTCCGCCAGCGCCCCGTCATCGATCAGGCGCAGCGCGCGGTGGATCGAGGCGAGCGTGCCGGCCCAGGCCGGGCTGTCGGGGGCGGCTTCGGGGCGACAGCGCAGGCAGGGGCGATAGCCCGCCGCCTGCGCCGCCGCCGCGCTGGGATAGAAGGCGACGTTGCCCCGCGCCGGGGTGCGCGCCGGGCAGACCGGGCGGCAATAGATGCGCGTGGTGCGCACCGCGGTGAAGAACAGCCCGTCCATCGCCGGATCGCGGCGTTCGATGGCGGCGTAGCAATGGTCGGGATCGAGCATGGCACGAATGTAGTCGGGCGGCGGCGGGCGACCAGCGGAAAACGGACATGGGCGCTGGCGATGTCCGATTTCCGCTGGCGGCCTTGCCCGGCCGGCGGCAGGTTGCGGTCATGATCCAGTTGCTCCTTTCCGAAACCCTGCCCAGCCCGCTGGGCGCGATCACGATCCTGACCGACGATGCGGGCGTCCTGCGCGCGCTGGAGTTCGAGGACCATCACGACCGGATGGCGCGGCTGCTGCGGCTGCATTATCCGCAGGGGTGGCGGGTCGAGCCCGCTTCCGGCGAAAGCGCGGCGATGCGGGCGCTGGCGGCCTATTTCGCGGGTGACCTGTCGGAGATCGATACGCTGCCGACCGCGACCGGCGGCACCGCGTTCCAGCGCGCGGTGTGGGCCGCGCTGCGCGACGTGCCGGCGGGACGGACGGTCGCCTATGCCGACATCGCCGCCGCGATCGACCGGCCGGGCGCGATGCGGGCGGTGGGCATGGTCAATGGATCGAACCCGATCGCCATCGTCGTGCCGTGCCACCGGATCATCGGCCGGTCGGGGCTGCTGACCGGCTATGCCGGCGGGCTGGCGCGCAAGCAGTGGCTGCTGGCGCATGAGGGGGCGGTGCTGGTGTGACGCGATCGCGTTAGCGGAAGAGATTTTCACGCGGAGGCGCGGAGACGCGGAGGGGTTGCTTCCCGGGCAACGTCACCCCGCGCCAGCGGCCTCCCTCCCGGTTGCAACGTCCGATTCCGTCTCCCGATCGCGGAGGTGTTCGCCCGAGGCGCAACCCCTCCGCGTCTCCGCGCCTCCGCGCGAACCACTCTTCCCTACTTCAACGCCGCAGCCAGATTCTCGCCCGGCGCCAATGCCGCATAGGCACGCTCCACCGCCGCGACGAACACCGCATCCTCGCCCAGATCGCCGAACACATCGCGCATCGCCAGCAACGCCCCCACATCCCCTGCCCGCGACAGCAGCGCGTCGGCACGGGGGTCGACCAGTTGCTCGCCGCTGCCCTTGCGCAGTTCGACGAAGCGGAACCATGCCGCGATCGGGATCGCCAGCCGATCGACCGGACGCCCCGCCGCACGCGCATCGCGGATCGTGTCGCACAGGCGGTAGGGCAGCTTCTGCGACCCGTCCCACGCGATCTGCGCCAGTTGGTGCGCGATCGCCGGGTTGGCGAAGCGGTCCAGCACCGCGTCGATATAGGCCGACAGGTCCATTTCGGCGGGCGGCACGATCGACGGCGCGATGTCCTCACGCATCAGCCGCGCGGCAAAGGCCGCGAGCGGTGCGCAGGCCATTGCGTCGCGCACCGTCGCCAGTCCCATCAGCGACCCGACATAAGCCAGCGTCGAATGCGCGCCGTTGAGCAGCCGCAGCTTCGCATTCTCGAACCCGCGCACGTCGCGGGTGAACTGCGCGCCGGCGAGGTCGAAGGGCGGGCGGTCGCCGGCGAAATCATCCTCGATCACCCATTGGGTGAACGCCTCGCGCTGGATCGGCCATGCGTCGTCGAGGCCGGTGACGGCGCGGACCGACCGGCGCAGCGGGTCGTCGGTCGCCGGGGTGATCGAATCAACCATGGTCGAGGGGAAGCGGACATGGTCGTCGATCCATGCCGCGAGGTCGGGATCGCGCGCGGCGGCGAGGTCGCGGACGGCGCGGCGGAAGCGCGGGCCGTTGTCGGCAAGGTTGTCGCACGCCATCAGCGTGATCGCCCCGCCGCCCGCCGCCCGGCGCGCGGCGAGCCCGGCGACCAGCCAGCCCGACAGCGTCGACGGCTCGGCACCGGTCAGTTCGCGGACGATCGCCGGATGATCGAGGTCGAGCGCCCCTCCGGCGTCGAGGTGATAGCCCTTTTCGGTGACGGTGGTCGTGACCAGCCGGGTGGTCGGCGCGGCGATGCGCGAAAGGATCGCGTTACGGCGCTGCGCGGTGAGCAGCTCTACGATCGATCCGATCACGCGATACCCGGTCGCCTTCCCCAGCAGCGCCAGCGTGTAGAGCCCGTCCTGCGGCCCCAGCGCATCGGCGACCCCGGTCGAATTGAGTGCGACCGCGCTGATGCCCCAGCGCGGATCAGCGCCGAGGATCGCGTCGACACAGGCGGCCTGATGCGCGCGGTGGAACGCGCCGGGGCCGATATGGACGATGCCGGGCGTCACCGCCGACCGGTCGTAGCCGGGTCGGGCGACCGATGCCGGCAGGTCGGCGAGCGTGGCGTCCGACAGCCTCACAGCTTGTACGCCCGCTTGACGAGGCCGTAGGTCAGGTCGTGGGCGACGGCGTGCGCATCCTCCTCCCCCAGCCGGTGCTCGGCGACCAGCCGGGCCAGGAAGCCGCAATCGACGCGGCGGGCGACGTCGTGGCGCGCCGGGATCGACAGGAAGGCACGGGTGTCGTCGTTGAAGCCGACGGTGTTGTAGAAGCCGGCGGTCTCGGTCGTCGCCTCGCGGAAGCGGCGCATCCCCTCCGGACTGTCGTGAAACCACCATGCGGGGCCAAGCTTCAGGCACGGATAATGGCCGGCCAGCGGGGCCAGTTCGCGGGCATAGGTCGATTCGTCGAGCGTGAAGAGGATGATCGTCAGGTCGGTCGCGGTGCCGACGACGTCGAGCATCGGCTTCAACGCCGCGACATAATCGGTGCGGGTCGGGATATCGGCGCCCTTGTCGCGACCATAGGCGTCGAACAACCCGCGGTTATGGTTGCGGAACGATCCGGGGTGGATCTGCATCACCAGCCCGTCGTCGATCGACATGCGCGCCATTTCGGTCAGCATCTGCGCGCGGAACAGTTCGGCGTCTTGGGCATCGGCCGTGCCGGCGATGACCTTTGCGAACAGCGCTTGCGACTCGGGCGGCGACAGGTTGGCGGTGCGCGCCGTGGGGTGACCATGGTCGGTCGAGGTCGCCCCGGCGGCGATGAAGTCCTGCCGGCGTTTGCGATGGGCGTTCAGATAGCCGGTCCAGTCATGGACGTCCTCGCCGGTCAGCCCGGCGAACCTGGCGAGCGCCGGGCGGAAGGCTTCGTGTTCGCAATCGATCACCGCGTCGGGGCGATAGGCGGTGACGACGCGGCCGTTCCAGCCGCTGGCGCGGATCGCGCGGTGCTGGTCGAGCGGGTCGTCGGCGCCTTCGGTCGTCGCCAGCAGTTCGATGCCGAACCGGTCGAACAGCGCACGCGGGCGATAGGCGTCGGTCGCCAGCAATTCGCCGATCCGGTCGTAATAGTCGTCGGCATTGGCGGCGCCCAGCGCCTCGTCGAACCCGAACACCTCGCCGAACACATGGTCGAGCCACAGCCGCGACGGCGTGCCGCGGAACAGGTGCTGGTTGGCGGCGAACAGCCCCCACGCCGTGCGCGGATCGGCGACGATCGTGCAGTCACGGCGCGGAACGGCGAGGTCGTCGAGCGCGATCCCCTGGCTGTAGAGCATCCGGAACAGATAATGGTCGGGCGACAGCAGCAGCTCGGTGGCGTTGGTCCACGCACGGTCGGTGGCGAACCATGCCGGGTCGGTATGGCCGTGCGGGCTGACGATCGGCAGGTCGCGGACGGCGGCATAGAGCGTGCGGGCGATGCCGCGGGTCGTCGGATCGGCCGGGAACAGGCGGTCGGGATGAAGCAGCAGCGCGGACATCGGGTTCTCCTATCCCGTATCGATGCGATATTGTGCCAGCGCTGGCAACGGTCTATTTGCAAGCGATGGCTGACCATTATCCCGCCCGCGCCGTCCGGGTCGATCGTGACGACGACGTCGCGCTGTTGCTCGATCCGGTGGCGGCGGGCGACGTGGTACGCTTCGACGACGAGACTGTCGTGGCGCGGACGGCGGTGCCGCAGGGGCACAAGATCGCGGTGCGCCCGGTCGCGTCGGGCGCGCCGGTGCGGCGCTATCGCGCGGCATTCGGGATCGCGCGGACCGGCATCGCGGTCGGCGAGCATGTCCATGTCCACAATGTCGCGACCGCGCTGTCGGGCGAGGACGCCTATCGCTACGCCCCCGCCCCGCCGCCGGTCGCCGGGGTGCGCGCGGAACCGGGCTTTGCCGGCTATGTCCGCGCGGATGGCAGCGTGGCGACCCGCAACGAAATCTGGATACTGCCGACGGTCGGCTGCGTCGGCCGGCTGGGCGAACGGATCGCGGCGCAGGCGGGGCCGCGCCATGCCGGCCGGATCGATGGCGTCCATGCGTTCAACCATCCGTTCGGCTGTTCGCAGCTGGGCGACGACCTGAACCGGACCGGCGCGATCCTCGCCGCGCTGGCGTGCAACCCCAATGCCGGCGGCGTCGTGCTGCTGGGGCTGGGATGCGAATCGAACCAGCTGGACGCGATGCTCGCGCGGTTGCCGGCCGACGTGCTGGCACGGGTGCGGACGGTTCGGGCGCAGGCGAGCGCCGACGAGTTCGCTGAAGCGATGGCGGCGGTCGACGAACTGGCAGAGGCGGCGGCGGCGCAACGCGTAGCCGTGCCGCTGTCGGCGCTGCGGCTGGGGGTGAAGTGCGGCGGGTCGGATTCGATGTCGGGGCTGACTGCCAATCCGCTGATCGGGCGGATGACCGACCGGGTCGCGGCGGCGGGCGGCACGGTGCTGATGACCGAAATCCCCGAAATCTTTGGCGCGGAACGGCTGCTGATGGCGCGCGCCGCCGACGAGGGCGTGTTCGACCGGCTGGTCACGGTGACCAACCGCTTCAAGCGCTATTTCCTCGACCATGCCGAACCGGTGTCGGAGAATCCCAGCCCCGGCAACATCGCGGGCGGAATCACGACGCTGGAGGAAAAGTCGCTGGGCGCGGTGCAGAAGGGCGGCGTCGCGACGGTGACCGACGTGCTCGACTATGGCGAACCCGTCCGCCGGACGGGGCTGTCGGTGGTCGACGGGCCGGGCAACGACGCGGTGTCGACGACCGCGCTGGCGGCGGCGGGGGCGACGCTGACGCTGTTTTCCACCGGACGCGGCACGCCGCTGGGATCGCCCGTGCCGACGATGAAGATCGCCACCAACCGCGACCTCGCGACGCGCAAGGCCGGCTGGATCGATTTCGACGCCAGCATCGCGCTGGACGACGGACAGGACGCGGCGGCGGATGCGCTGTTGGCACGGATCGTCGCGGTGGCGTCGGGCGAGCCCGCGCGCAACGAGGTGAACGAGGAACGCGCGATCGGGATCTGGAAGTCGGGGGTTACGCTGTAGCCTTCCCGTCGATCAGCACCGCCTGTTGCCAGCGGCCGGGCGGCTTGTCGGTGCGGTGGATGCAGCCGGGCCAGCAGCAGGGACGCTTCTTTCCCTCGACCAGTTCGTCGATGGTCCGCCCGATGCGACGCTGACGGGTCGCGGGCTGCTTCGCATCCTCGATCCAGCAGAGGAACTCGTTGCGGGCGAGCGGGGTCAGCGCTTCCCACAAGGGCGGCAAGCCGTCGGTGGCGAGGGCGGCGGCAAGGTCCTCGGGCATGGCGTGTACCGTGCCGGAGGACGGCCGCACGGTCATGCAACGATCCGCAGGCCGTCGCGATAGTGCGCCGCCTTCGCGACATACACCGCCGCCGACAGCTTCAACCCGGCGAGTTGTTCGTCGCTCAGCGTCTTCACTGCCCGCGCCGGTGCGCCGACGATCAGGCTCCCCGGCGGAAACGTCTTGCCCTCGGTCACCAGCGCGCCCGCGCCGACGACACAATCGTCGGCGATCACCGCATGGTTCAGCACGGTCGCGCCCATGCCGATCAGCACGCGGTCGCCGATGGTGCAGCCGTGCAGCACCGCGCGGTGGCCGATGGTGCAGTCCTCGCCCAGCGTCAGCGGCGCGCCCGGATCGCTGTGCAGGATCGCGCCGTCCTGCACATTGCTGCGCGCACCGATGGCGATCGGGCCGTTGTCGGCGCGGACGACGGCGCCGAACCACACGCTGGCCCCCGCCCCCAGCCGTACCGCGCCGATCAGGTCGGCGGACGGTGCGACCCAGCTGTCGGGGTCGAGATCGGGTGCGGTGTCGGCAAGGGCGTGGATCGGCATGGCCGCGATGCTATCACCCCGCCACGACCGGCGCGAGTTTTGCGCGCAACAGGGTGTCGAACTGTCCCAGCGGGCAACGCTTCGGACAGCCGGGGATGGCGATCGGCTTGTCGACGACGGTCGCGGCACCGCTGCGGATCGCGTCCAGCGGCTGCACCCGATACGACAGCGTGACATGGGGGCCGCGCGCATCGCGCCGCCGGGTCAGGACCAGCGCCCCGCCGGGCGCGGCGTCGTTCGTCGCGAAGCCCGGCGCATCGAGATCGACGCCCAGCGCCGCCGCGAGCGCGGTGACGTTGGTGTCGTGGCCGACCAGCACCTCCAGCCGCGGTCCGGCGGGTGCGGTCAGCGTGCGCAGCATATGGTCGCCGACCGGCCCCGCCTGATGCGCGGCCATATAGGGCGAGCGGGTGAACACATCGAACAGCGCGGCGTGGAGCACACCCAGCCGGCGGATCGTCGCGGCATCGGCGCGGCCGAAGCCGACATCGCGCATCGGCATCCCCTCGGCATATTGCAGCAGGATCACCTGCGCGGTGCCCGAGGTCGCGCGGATCGGCCCGGTGAAATCGATCCCGCGCCCGTCGGCGGAGGGTTTGAGCGTCGCGGGTCCGGGGGTCGAACAGCCGGTCGGCAGGCCGCAGCCGAGCACCCGGTCGAGCGCGCGGATCGCGCCGGCATGGCGCGCGGTCAGGGCGTTCACGCCGCCGGTATGGGCGGTGATCGCCGCCACCGCCTTCGTCGCATCGAACGCGGTGGCGCGTGCGCGCAGCGGTTCGAACAGCGGATCGGTGCGGTCGGCGGGGTTGTGGCCGACGGGCAGGTCGCAGCCGGGCGCCAGCGCGGCGGCATAGGCGCGGCCGGTGGCGATCGTCCGCTCCGGCGTGTTGGTCCAGATGCGGACGCTGCCGGCCGCCGGGCAGCCGGTCGTGCCCAGCCAGCGGCGGTCGTGGCGGGCGAGCTGCGCGATGGCCTGCGCACCGTGCGGGGTCAGATATTCGGGCGCGACCGGCCACGCCGGCCATTGCCCGGCGACCCTGGTGTCGAGCGGCGCCTCGCCGGGGATCGGCGCACGGACGCCGTGCCGCATCAGCATCACGACGCGTTCGACCCGGTCCTGCGCGGCGGCGGGAAGCGGGGCGAGCAGGGTTGCGAGGATCAGGGTGAGGCGCATCGGTGGTTCTTCCTTCGGTTCAATACCGTCGTACCCCCGCGCAGGCGGGGGTCCAGAGCCACGGACGATCCCGCTTGCCGCCCTGCCCCCCCGCCTGCGAGGGGGTACGGTTTGTTGTGGTCGTCGCCCCAGCGCAGGCTGGGGCCTCCTGCGGCGAGGCGCGACGTTCAGGCAACAGGGAGATCCCGGCCTGCGCCGGGATGACGTTTGCGGCTACGGGCAATGCCGGCCGCTTCGACCTCGTGAGGCGGGGCGGCGACCTCGGCCGCCACCCCGCCCGCCTACATCTTCATCGTCAGGCTGAACTGGAACACGCGGCCGGTCTTGAGATAGCCGCCGTTGCGATCGTTCGAGATGTACCGTTCGCTCTTGCCGACCGTCGCCCAATAGCTGTGCTGGTCGAGCAGGTTGCGCGCCGATACGCCGATTTCGAGATTGTCGGTGACCTCGTATGCCGCGCCGAAGTTCAGCTCGCCCGCCGGCTGGACATAGACGTCGGGCTGGCTGTCCTGCACCGCCGCGAGGAACTTGCCGGTATAGTTGTACCACAGGTTCGTGCGGAACCCGCCGCCGGCATAGAAGACCTCGGCATTGTAGATCAGGTCGGGCGCCTGCGGCAGCGTGCTGGTGCGGGTCTGGCGCACGCCGTTCAGCGGGATGACGTAGTTCGCCTCGGTCTTCTGGTAGGTGACGTTGCCGCCGACGCCGAAATTGCCGAGGAAGCTGCCGCCGGCCATGTCGCCGATGGTGAAGCGGCCCGATGCCTCGACGCCCTTCGCCGTACCGCCGCCGCCGTTGATCGGGCGGGTATAGGTGATGCCGTCGATCGTCTCCCCCGCGGTCCGCGTGGCGGTGGTGACGATGAAGTTCGACAGGTCCTTGTAATAGGCGGCGAGCTGGACGTAGCGGCCGACGCCCATCTGGAAATCGACGCCCGCGTCGTAGCTCCACGCCTGGACCGGCTTCAGGTCGGGATTGGGCTGGCTGATCGCGGTGATCGCATTGCCACGCGCGGCGTCGCGGGTGATGCGGGTCGGGCCGGCGAGCAGGTCGAATGCCGGCCGCGCATAGCTGGAGCGCACCGCGCCGCGCACGGTGAGGTTGCCGTTCGGCTTCCACGCCGCCAGCAGGCTGGGGTCGAGATGGTCGTAGTCGCGCCCGGCGTTCACGAAGCGCGGACCGTCGGCATCGGACAGGAAATAGCGCGCACGAAAGCCGTTATCCTCGTAACGGATGCCGGGCATCACCTCCAGCGCGCCGAAGGTCAGCGTCGCGGTGCCGTACAGCGCCTTGCGCGTCTCGTTGCCGTCCAGCAGCCCCTGGTTCAGCGTCGTCTGCGACACCGGGATCAGCGGCACGAAGTCGCGGACCTGCGCGTCGAGCTGCGCGCGCGACAGCACCTTGATCGGGCGCGCGGGATAGTAATCGAGGAAGTCCTTCAGGACATAACCGAGATACTGGTTGATCGACGGCCCGTCGACCGTGCCGCCCTGCAACGGGGTGCGGAAACGGTAGCGGGTATTGTCGGGGGCGAGGCTGCGGCCGTCGCGGTCCGCATCCTCGTACAGTCCGCCGACCTCGACCGACACCATGCCGTTGTCGGTCCAGCCGATGCTGCCCTTCAGCGTCTTCTTGATCTCGCTCAGATAGTCGTAGCCGCGCTGGACATAGAGCTGGGTCGGGCGGTCGAGCGACGCGACATAGCTGGTGGCGCCGGGCGACAATACCGGGCGCGGCGACCTGGCGTTCGACAGGTCGACGACGACGCCCTCGGTCGCGGCGCCGGTGTTGCCGGGCGCGCCGTTATAGGCGATGCCGCGGAACGCCGCCTCGATCCGGGTCGGCTGGTCGAACCGGCCATCGGCATAGGCCCCTTCCAGCGCGGCGGTGAAACCGTTCCAGTGCGCCTTTGCCCCGACCTGGGCCGAGAACAGCTCCTGCTCGACATCCTCGGTGCGGAAATAGCTGGCCGGGCTGACCCCTTGCGGGGTGTAGATGCCCGCGGCGTTGTAGGCGCGGGTGGTGCCGCCGGCGCGCAGCGTGCGCAGCGGGTTGCCGCTCGACTGGCCGGCGGTCGTCTCGTTGCGCAGCCCCGTCTGGTTCATCGTGTTGGTGTTCAGATAGGTTGCGTAGTTGACCCGCGCGAACAGGTCGATCGCGTCGCTGCGATAGTCGAAGGCGCCGGTGGCGCCGTAGCGCCTGATCTTGTTGTTGTAGAAATTCCACTGCACGCCGTTGCCCGACAGCGCGTTCGGATTGTCGCGAGCGGTGCCGACGTCGAACTGCGTCGTCTGGTAATCGCTCTGCACCGCGGTCGATTCCGCCGCGTTGCCGCGTTCCTCCAGATAGCCCGCGACATAGACGCCGAACTGCCCGTCGCTGCCGAAGCGGCGTGCGGCGTCGAGGCCGATCGCGCCGCCGAACGCTTCCTGTTCGCGGTCGAGCGCGAGGCCGGCGACCTGCCCCAGCACGCGGGCGCGGGTGAAGCTCTGCGCGAAATCGAACGCGGTCGGCGTGCGCAGGTCGACGATGCCGGCGATGCTGTCGGCATCCTTGGCCGCGCCCGGGGTCTTGTCGGTCACGATGCTGCCGATCGCGAACGGCGAGAACAGGTTCAGCGAGATCGCGCGGTTGTTGCCCGACGTCTGCGGCAGGCGCAGGCCGTCGAGGGTATAGGCGTTGTAGCTGGTGTCGAACCCGCGGATGGTGACGAACTGCGCCTCGCCGGTCGCGCTCTGGTTGCGCCCCTGGTCGCGGCTGACCGAGACGCCGGGCAGCATCTTGGCAAGGTCGGCGATGCTGGTCTGCGAATGGATCGCGACGTCGCCGGTGGTCACGATGTCGATCGTCGCGATCGCGGCCTGTTCCTCGTTCAGCGCAGTGCGCTGGCGCCGGCCGTTTACGACGATGTCATCGGTCAGCGATTCGCTGGCGGTCTGCTGCGGGGCGACGTCGGTGGCAGGCAGCGCGGCGTCCTGCGCCCGTGCGGTGGCGGGCAGCAGCGTGCCGAGCACCAGTGCGGCGACGCCCCTGGACAGGACAAGCGCGTGGGCGCGCAGCCGGCGTGCCGGCTGCGTCGAAAACGACGTCATGGATGATTCCCCCAAGGAATGTTCGGATGCGTGCGGGGTTGTTCCCCGTTCGGAACGCCGCCTAACCGGCCACTATGTATATTTTATGACAATTGTTTTATTTAATCGTTCGCGGCTATGCCGTGCGCCATGATCCGCTGGATATGTACCGCGCTGGCGTTGCTCGCCGCCCTGCCCTCCGCCGCGCGCGACCTGCGCGTGATGAGCTTCAACGTGCGCTATCCCAACCCGCAGGACGGGCCGGACCGGTGGGAGGCGCGCGCGCCGATCCTGATCGACACGATCCGCGCCGCCGACCCCGACCTGATCGGAACGCAGGAGCTGTTCCGGCGACAGGGCGACACGATCGTCCGCGCGCTGCCCGGCTGGCGCTGGTTCGGACGCGACCGGCGCGGGCGGCATGCCGACGAGCATATGGGCATCTTCTATCGCAGCGACCGGCTGCGGCTGGTGCGGCAGGGCGATTTCTGGCTGTCGGACACGCCCGACCGGGTGGGCAGCAGCAGCTGGGGCATCGACCTGCCGCGCATGGTCGGCTGGGGCGAGTTCGCGCGCGCCGACGGCAGCCGGTTCGTGTTCTTCGACACGCATTTCCCGCATCGCGACATCGATGACGATGCGCGGACGCAGGCGGCCCGGGTGTTCCTGGCGCGGATGCGGGCGATCGCCGGCACGCTGCCGGTGGTGATCGCCGGCGACCTGAACGCGACGCCCGACAGCGAGGCGTATCGCACCTTCGCCGCCGCGCTGACCGATGCGTGGGAGCGGGCGCCGGTGAAGTCCGGCCCGGCGCTGACCTTCCACGACTTCACCGGCACGCCCGACCGGCGGATCGACTATGTGTTCGTGCGCGGCTTCACCCCGGTTTCAGCGCGGGTGGCGACGGATCAGCGCGGCGGGCGCTATCCGTCGGACCATTTTCCGGTGGTGGTGGATTTGAAATAACACCCGTCATTCCCGCGAAGGCGGGAATTCATACATGCCAAATCTGCCCTCCTTGCCGAAAGGGCAGCGTTTATGGATTCCCGCCTGCGCGGGAATGACAAAATTCTGGCCTCACCCTCGCCGTCGCACCAGCCACACCGTGTCGCCGGCATCGTCGACCACGAAGATCGCCCCGTCGGCGCGGGTCTGGATGCTGGCCGGGCGGCCGTACACCGTGCCCTTCTTCGCGTCCGCCACGAAGCCGGTCAGGAACGGCTGCGGTTCGCCGGTCGGGCGGCCTTGCGCGAACGGCACCACGAGGACGTCGTACCCGCTGAAGCTCGACCGGTTCCACGATCCGTGGCGCGCGACATAGGCGGTCGGCGCGCCTTGTTTGGCGAAGGCGAGGCCGAGCGCGGCGGCATGGGCGCCCACCGCGACGTCGGGCAGCAGCGTGGTGGCGAGCAGCTCGCGCTTCTCGTTGGCGTGGCGTGGGTCCTGCTTGCCGTAATAGCTGTACGGCCAGCCATAGAAGCCGCCCTCGCGCACGCCGACGAGATAGTCGGGCGCGATGTCGTCGCCCAGCTGGTCGCGTTCGTTGACCGCCGTCCACAATGTCGCGGTACCCGGCACGAAGTCCATGCCGACCGGGTTACGCAGGCCCGAGGCATAGAGTCGCTCGCGCCCGCTGGTCAGGTCGAGCGCCAGGATCGCGGCGCGGCGCTTCTCTTCCTCCATCCCGTACTCGCCGACGTTCGACGCCGACCCGACCGACACGTACAGCGTGCGTCCGTCCGGGCTGAGTAGCAGGTTGCGGGTCCAGTGGTTGTTATATCCCCCCGCCGGCAGCGTCGCATGGGTGCGCGGGGCGGCGGTGATGCGGGTCGCGCCGGGCTGATACGGGAAGCTGACCACCGCATCGGTATTGGCGACGTACAGCCGGCCCCCGACATATTGCATCCCGAACGGCTGGTTCAGATCTTCGCGCAGCACGAAACGCTGTTCGGCGACCCCGTCCCGGTTCGCATCGCGCAGCAGGGTGATGCGGTTGGCGCTGTAGCCGGTGGTCTTCGACAGCGCCTGGCCACGCGCGACGTCCGGCTCGGCGTCCAGCTTGGGCTTGGTCCGCGCCTCCGCCACCAGCACGTCGCCATTGGGCAGCAGCAGCGCCTGTCGCGGGTAATCGAGCCCGCCGGCGAACTTCACCACCTCCCACCCGCGCGGCGCGGTTGGCATCCGGCCTTCGGGCCAGCCGATCGTGACCGGGTGGTTGACCACCGATGCGGTCGCATAGGGCGGCGCGGTCTCCTTCAGCCCCGGAATCGGCTTTTGCGGTGCCTGTGCCGATGCCCCGGCGGAAAACAGTGCCAGCGCCGCCGCGCCGGAAAGTCGGAGGTTCATCGTGCGTCCCCATGTTGCCATGGGGCGACAACCGCAGTCCCGCGTGCCGGGTCCGTCGGCAACGAAAAGATATGCGATCTGTACGCCTTGGGCGGAATTGCAGCGCGCGGAGCGCCGGTGCCGCTCCGCTGCGGGCGTCAGCCCAGCGCGACGCCCGCCGGTACGCCGTCCTGCGGAGCCGGCAGCAACCCCTCGCGCTTGGCGACGATCGTCGGCACCAGCATCTGCCCGGCGACGTTGACCGCGGTACGCCCCATGTCGAGGATCGGATCGATCGCCAGCAGCAGCCCTGCCCCTTCGAGCGGCAGGCCGAGCGTGGTCAGCGTCAGCGTCAGCATCACGGTCGCCCCGGTCAGCCCCGCAGTTGCCGCCGATCCCAGCACCGACACCAGCACGATCAGCGCATAGTCGCCGGCATGGAGCGTCAGCCCGAAGAACTGCGCGACGAAGATCGCCGCCACCGCCGGATAGATCGCGGCGCACCCGTCCATCTTGGTGGTCGAGCCGAGCGGCACGGCGAAGGCGGTGTAGGCCTGCGGCACGCCCAGCGCGCGCTCGGTCAGATCCTGCGTCACCGGCAAGGTGCCGACCGACGAGCGCGTGACGAAGCCGAGCTGGATCGCCGGCCATGCCCGGCGGAAGAACCACAAGGGCGAGATCCGATGCAGCGCGAGCAGCGTCGGATAGACCACCAGCAGCACGAGGCCGAGCCCGAGATAGACCGTCGCCGCGAACGCGCCGAGTGACGACAGCGTGCTCCAGCCATAGCGGACGATCGCATCGCCGATCAGCGCCGCCGACCCGATCGGCGTCAGCGCGATGACCCAGCGCAGCAACCGCCGCAGGATCATCAGCGCGGAGGTGTTGAAGGCGAGGAACGGCTCGCCCGCCGCCCCGACCCGCACCGCCGCCGCGCCGACCGCGATGGCGACGACGATGATCTGCAGCACGTTGAAGCCGAGCGTGGTGGTCGCGGCACCGTCTGCGAGCTTCGTCGTCGCGGACAGGCCGAGCAGGTTGGCCGGCACCAGCCCTTTCAGGAAATCGAGCCATGTACCGACCGTCGCCGGCTGGGCGGCGGTGGCGATCGGCGCGCTGCTGTGCAGGCCGGGTTGCAGCGTCACGCCCAGCACGATGCCGATCGACACCGCGATCAGCGCGGTGATCGCGAACCACAACAGTGTTTGCCCGACCAGCCGCGCGGCATTGGGCAGGTCGCGCAGCGCGGCGATCGACCCGACGATCGCGGTGAAGACCAGCGCCGGCACCAGCACCTTGAGCAGCTGGACGAATATCTGCCCGAGCGTGTGGAGCACCGCGCCGATCGCGCCATCGGCGCCGCCCGCCTGGCCGGCAAGCAGCCCCAGCACGACGCCGGCGGCCATGCCGATCGCGACCTGGATGCCGAACGACGGCAGGATTGCGGATTTTTGCATGGGGCCCATTTCGGGTCGGGGCCGGGTTCCGGCAACGAAGCATTTCTACGACCGGCCCAATGCCGCGTTACAGTCCCTCGCCACCGACCCAGTGCGCGTTCGACAGATAGCGGGCGACGTCCCATACCTGTCGCCGGAGGTCGGGCACCGCGACGATTTCCCAGAACGCGCCGCGCGTCATCGGCCCGATCGCGAACAGCCGGTCGTCGCCGTCGCCCCCGGCGGCCAGCACGCGGCCCGTCGCCTCGACCTCGATCCCCAGATGCTCGGCATCGGGACGGATGCGGCCCGCGCCGACCAGCGTGCCGAGCAGCGGATCGTCGGTCCGCGCGACATCGCCCTGCGGCCCGATGCACGAGATGACGCGGGTGACCGCCATCGTCCGCCGCACCGCCTCGCCACGCGGGCGCCACTCGATCGCGACGCCACCCCCGGTCGCCTGCGCCGCGCAGCACTTGCCCGCCAGCAGCGTCAGCCGCCCGCTCGCCACCAGCGCGTCGATCCGGTCGGCGACCACGGGGGCCAGCCGGTGACGATGGATGTCCCACCATGGCCGCAAATGGCGCAGGAAGCGGCGACGCTCGTCCGGATCGGCCGCCGCCCAGATGCCCTGGGTGAACGGGCGCAGCTCGTCGATCGCGCTGCGCCAGCCGATCGCCGCTCCCCGTTCGCGCACCGTGCGGACGAGCGCCGACAGCGGCGGCCGCGGCCGTTCGGTCAGCGGCTGCGACGCGGGCGATGCCGGGGCATGGCGATGCGGCAGCAGCCCCCGCCGCGACAGCGCGACCATCCGCCCGCCGAACCCCTGCGCCGCCAGCGTCAGCGCGACATCGACCATGGTCAGCCCGGTTCCGACCAGCAGCACGGTGTCGTCGTCGGCAAGGCCCTGCGTCGCGCGCGGGTCCCACGGATTGCCGACATAGGCGCGATGCCAGGCGATCGCCTCCAGCCCCGGCGGCACCTGCGGCGCGAGGTTGCCGACCGCCAGCACCACCGCGTCGGCGGCGACGGTGCCGCCATCGGCCAGCCGCACCGTGGCACCGTCGACCGCCACCGCCTCGCCCGCGACCACCGTGAGCCGCCCGGGCGCCAGCGCGCGCGCCGCCGCCAGCGTATCGCGCAGATACGCGCCATAGACCCGCCGCGGCACGAACGCCGCACCGTCCGCCGCCATCCCCTGCGCCGCCAGCCATTCGACGAAATGCCCCGGCGCGTCGGGAAAGGCGCTCATGTTCGCGGCGCGGACGTTGAGCAGGTGATCGCTCTGCCGCGTGCCATAGGCGACGCCCAGCCCCGCCGCATCGCCCCGCTCGATCAGCGTCGCCGCCGGCCCGTCATGGCGCAGCAGGTTGATCGCCAGCAACGTGCCCGAAAACCCCGCACCGACGATCGCGACGTGGCGGATGGTGGCCGGGACGGTCGGGGTCGATTGCGGGCGCTGGTCCATGCCGGCTCGATAGCACAGCGTGCGCCCGAGGGAAGTTGCCCGCTTGCACACGCCCGGCCGGTCCGATAAGGGCTGCCGGCACGCGGGTGTAGCTCAATGGTAGAGCAGAAGCTTCCCAAGCTTACGACGAGGGTTCGATTCCCTTCACCCGCTCCACCGCTTGCCGACGCTCCGGGCGAAGCGGATCGCCCGGAGCCCGACCTCATCGCCGCGTCGCGAGGTGATAGAGGAACAGCGCGCTGCGGTAGGCGCCATATTCCGTCAGCCAGAAACCGGTCGTCAGTACCGGCCACATCCAGAGCTGCGTCGCACTCATGCCCATTCTCCTTTCCAACAGGGGCACGATGCGTTGTAGGATGAAAATCGAACGGGCGACGACCGACGGCGCGGATTTCAGCCGACGTGCGCGTGGACCCGCTTTGCCGGGTAACACATCGGCAGCGCCCGGGTGAGCGCGGCGGCGGCCTGCGTTCCTTCGCCCTCGAAGGTTGCCTGACCCTGCCAGCGTGCGACAGGGGGGGAGCATCGACGCGGCTGCCGATGCAGGTCCGGTTTGCCCCCCTCTTTCCCATCGCCCTGTCGCCCAAGCTGCGCTACGGGCTCAAGCGTGGCGACGCAGGTGATTCAGGAACGGTTTTCGGCGCGTCGTCCCGTCCCCTTGCCGCGGCGGATCGCGACGCTGGTGCTGGTGGTGGCGATCCATGCTCTGGTGCTGTGGCTGCTGCTGCGGATCGCACCGACGATCATGGCGCCGCCGCCGGGGCCGCAATCGGCGCTGGTCGTCGACATGCTTCCGGCCGACCGGGTCGCCCCCGCCGCCGCGCCCGCGAAACAGGTGCAGCGAAAGGCGGCGGCGGGCAGCGCCAGTACCGCCGCGCCGGTCGCCGCGGTCGCGCCGCCGCCCGACGTGCCGCCGCCCCCGCCGGTGCCGGCCACCCCGTCGAACGACGTGTGGTCGCGGGTCATCCCTATGACCGGGCGCGACTTCGCCCGCGCGGCGATCGCGCCGGGCGCGCGCAGTGCCGAGGGTTCCGGCAGCGGCAGCGCGGCGGGCGACAGCGGCGACGGCGATGCGGTGGCCGATGCCGGTGGCGGCAGCGGCGGGGGCGAGACGCTGTACGCCGCCGACTGGTATCGCCGTCCGACCCATGCCGAGCTGTCGACCTATCTCCCGCGGCGCGCCCAGCCCGGCTGGGGCGAGGTCGCGTGCCGCACCATCCCGAACAACCAGGTGACCGACTGCCGCGAGATCGGCCAGTCGGCGCGCGGATCGGGGCTGGCGGGCGCGGTGCGCCAGGCGGCGTGGCAGTTCCGCATCCTGCCGCCGCGCGTCGGCGGCCGACCGCTGATCGGCAGCTGGGTGCGGATCCGGATAACCTATACCGATGCCGGGGCGGCGGTGGACTAAAGCCCCCCGCGATCCTTGCCCTCCCCGCGCCCAGCCGCTAACCGGCAAGCGTTTATCCTCCGACATTCCAGGTGTTTCTTCATGTCCGCAATGTTCCGCATCACCCTTCCCGACGGTGCCGTCCGTGAGGTGATGCCGGGCACTACCCCGGCGGATATCGCCGCGGCGATCTCGCCGGGTCTGCGCAAGGCGGCGATCGCCGCGCGGGTCGACGGGCAGGTGCGCGACCTGAACCGCCCGTTCGAGGGCGACGCCAGCCTCGCGCTGGTGACGGCGAAGGACGAGGCCGACGCGCTCGAACTCCACCGCCATGACTTCGCGCACGTCATGGCCGAAGCGGTGCAGACGCTGTATCCGGGCACGCAGATCACCTTCGGTCCGGCGACCGAGGACGGCTTCTATTACGACTTCGCGCCTGCGCCGGGTCGCGGCATGTTCACCGACGAGGACCTACCGCTAATCGAAGCGGAAATGCGCAGGATCATCGCGAAGGGCGAGAAGTTCGAGCGCGAGGTGGTGACTCGCCAGCAACTGATCGACCGCTGGACCGAGCAGGGCGAGACGTTCAAGGCGGAGTGGGCCGCCGAACTGCCCGAGGGTGAGGAACTGACGATCTATCGTCAGGGCGCATGGGCGGACATGTGCCGCGGACCGCACCTCGAATCGACTGCCAAGCTCGATCCGGCGGCGTTCAGGCTGACGCGCGTATCGGGCGCCTATTGGCGCGGCGACCAGAAGAACGCGATGCTCAGCCGCATCTACGGCACCGGCTGGCTGTCGAAGAAGCAGCTCGACGCGCACCTCACCCGGCTGGAAGAGGCCGCCAAGCGCGACCACCGCAAGCTGGGCGCGGAGATGGACCTGTTCCACCTCCAGTCCGAGGCGCAAGGGTCGGTGTTCTGGCACCCCAAGGGCTATATGATGTGGCGGCAGCTCGAGGCGTATATGCGCCGCCGCCTCGACGCGCACGACTATCAGGAAGTGAAGACGCCGCAGCTGATGGACGCGCGGCAATGGGAACAGTCGGGCCATTGGGGCAAGTATCGCGAGAACATGTTCGTGGTGCCCGACGAAATTCCGAATACCGCGGACGAGGGTGCGATCGTCAGCGCCGATGCCGACATGATGGCATTGAAGCCGATGAACTGCCCGGCGCACGTCCTGATCTTTCGCCAGGGGATCAAGTCGTATCGCGACCTGCCGATCCGCATGGCCGAATTCGGCTGCTGCCACCGCAACGAACCGCACGGCGCGCTGCACGGCATCATGCGCGTGCGCCAGTTCACGCAGGACGATGCGCATATCTTCTGCCGCGAGGATCAACTGGTGCAGGAGGTCCGCGACTTCTGCGAGCTGCTCGACTCGGTCTATCGCGACCTCGGCTTCACCGACTATGCGGTGAAGCTGGCGCTGCGCCCGGAGAAGCGCTTCGGATCCGACGCGATGTGGGATACGGCGGAGGCGGAACTGCGCGAGGCGGTGCTGTCGTCGAACCTGTCCGACGCGATCAAGGCGAAGTTCGAGGAACTGCCGGGCGAAGGCGCCTTCTATGCCCCGAAGCTCGAATTCCACCTGACCGACGCGATCGGCCGGACGTGGCAGGTCGGGACGATCCAGTCGGACCGCGTGCTGCCCGAACGACTCGACGCGACCTATGTCGCCGAGGACGGCAACCGCCACCGCCCGGTGATGCTCCACCGCGCGATCCTCGGCACGTTCGAACGCTTCCTCGGCATCCTGATCGAACATCATGCCGGGCGGATGCCGATGTGGCTGTCGCCGGTACAGGCGGTGGTGGCGACGATCGTGTCCGACGCCGACGACTATGCGAACGAGGTCGCCGTCGCGCTGAAATCGGCGGGAATCCGCGTCGAAACCGACCTGCGCAACGAAAAGATCAACTACAAGGTGCGCGAACATTCGCTGGCGAAGGTTCCGGCACTGGTCGTCGTCGGCAAGCGCGAGGCGGAGGAACGCACCGTCGCGCTGCGTCGCCTCGGCAGCCAGGGGCAGGAGGTGATCGGCCTCGACGATCTCGTCGCGATGCTTCGGGCAGAGGCGCTGGCACCTGATCTTGCGCGGAACCTTTCGTAACCGGCCCGAATTGACTATATAGGCCTTTGGTCAACTACAGGAGCACCACCTATCCGTCCGCCCATGATGCGTCGCCCGAATGCGCCGCCGCCGATGAACGGCCCCCGATTCAACGAATTCATCCAGAGCCCCAAGGTCCGCGTGATCGACCATGAGGGGGAGAATCTGGGTGTGATGTTCACGCGCGAAGCGATCGCGCAGGCGGCCGAGGTCGGGCTCGATCTGGTCGAGGTGTCGCCGAACGCCGATCCGCCCGTCGCCAAGTTCCTCGACGTGGGCAAGTTCAAGTACGAGGCGCAGAAGAAGGCGAACCTCGCCCGCAAGACCCAAAAGACGCAGGAGATCAAGGAGATCAAGATGCGTCCGAACATCGACGATCATGACTATGATACGAAGATGAAGAAGGTCGAGCAGTTCATCACCGAGGGCGACAAGGTGAAGGTCACGATGCGCTTCCGCGGTCGCGAGCTGAGCCACGGCCAGCTCGGTATGGCGGTGTTGCAGCGGGTCGCCGAAGCGACGCAGGAAATCGCCAAGGTCGAAGCCTATCCGCGCATGGAAGGCCGCCAGATGCTGATGGTGCTGTCGCCGAAGTAAGCATCCGCCCGTTCGTCGGGAAAAACGACCGCCATGGCCCGGCCGGCTATGGCGGTCTTTTCACGTCACTGCCTGGCAGAGGATACTGCCCGTGATCCGGTCGGGGAACGCTGTCGCCCCGATCGCGGTTTCAGCTTCGCCGCAGCCCATGACGACGGCACTTTCCCGTTTCCCCATGTCCGGTGGGACGTTCCGGGCCGAAGCAATCGGGAAAGCGGGAGCCGCTGCATCTTCCCGCAACCGGTTCCCAATCGGCAAGCAGCCCACCAGCTATCTGTCAGTGGCGCTTCGCTGCTCCGTAGGCGTCGCGGCGCGGTGTCCGTAACTGAGGACGCTGGTGATCCGCCAGGCACCATCCTGCTTCGCCCAGACCATCACGAATTTGGCGATCCCCTCGCATCGTCCCGTCGCCCGTTCGCAAAAGCGGTGTTCGCCCTCCTCGATCGCACCATAATCCTTGATCGGATAGACGCGGAACGTCGCGGGGATCAGTTCGCGCTTCGCCTTTCCGCAAATGTATTTGCGCACGCCATCGACCATCGCGTCACGCTCGAACGTCGCACCGCCGGTGTCGTGGTAGAAGGCGACCTTCGGATCGAAATAGCCCGAGAAGGTCGGCAGGTCGCAGCGGTTGTAGGCGTCGAACACCTTGGCATCGAGCGCGCCGATCTCGGTCGTCAAAGGATCGGCCGGGGGCGGCACGGACGCCGCCAGCAAGGCTGCGGCAACTGCGATCGCGGTCATCATGGCTTTGGTCCCGTCAGTTCATCTGGCCGCGGAGGAAGGCGATCAGTTTCGGATCACTGCCGGTGCGTTCGAGGATGGGCAGGATGACCCGCCACCCGTTGTCGCTGTTGGTCAGGATGACGATGCCGTCGCCGCTCGCGCGATCGATCGCGGCGAAGGTGAACGCCCCGGCATCCTTGCCGGTGTGGAGCATCGTCGTGCGATCGGGAAAGCCGAGCAGCTGCCAGCCGAGGCCGAAGCCGGTCCAGGGCGGACAGCTGGCCGCCTTCGTTCCGATACATAATTCGGGCGTCAGGTTGGCCTGCGATCTGCTGCGCTCCGCCGCGACAGACGCGACCAGGCCCCGGTCGTTGCGGGCATCGATGAGGAAGCGCGCATAATCACGCGCGGTTGCGTGCGCCAGATCGGCGGCGTTGTATCTTGTCACCCGCTCGACCGGCAGCGGCTTGCCTGCGTCGTCGTAGGGCACGGCGATCGGCACCGTCTCGCCTTGCGCCGACACATAGCCCGAGGCGGGCATGTGGGCGGGGGCGAACAGCCAGCGGTGGCCAAGCGTCTCGAACGATTGCCCGGTGCGGCGCTCGGCGTAGCGGGCCGCATATTGATACCCCTCGCCCGAATAGCCGGTGGTCGTGCCGGGATCATGATCGAACGCCAGCCCCTTCGCATCGCGCCAGTTCGGCAATCCGGTGCGATGGCTCAGCGCCATGCGGACCGTCAGCTTCATCCGCCGGGGATCGCGCGACAGGTCGGGGTCGCTCCAGTAGCGATCCATCGGCTCATCAAGCGACAGCTGGCCGGCCGAAACCAGTCGCAGGATGACCTCCGCCGTCAGCGGCTTCGTCAGCGAAGCGAGATTGTAGGGTGTGGCAACGGTCGCCGCGCGGTCCGGCCCCGCCATGCCCCAGGCCCCGGTCAAGACGACCCGTCCGTTGCGGATCACGGCGATCGACGCGCTCTCCACGCGCTGTTCGCGCAGGGTTGCAGTCATGTCCGGCAGCGCGGAGTTCGTGCTGGCGTCCGCCATCGAGGCGCAAGCCGTCAACGCGACCATGCCGAAGCGAATTCCTCGTTTCAACGTGGTGGCTGTATTACTCATGTGCAACAGTTAGCGGCACAGAAGTCTGGCCGCAACCTCGCTCGCATTTGCCGTCGACACGGCGGACGTGAGAACCGCACTGAGATTCCCGAACCACGATCCTTTCCGGGTAGCAACCACTCTCCCCCTCCCGTTCGACGCCCGCGACCGGACCGGATCACACGAACCCGGCAAAGTCCTTGCCCGCCGCGGCATCGAGCATCCGCCGTTCGAGCGATTTCAGCCGCAGCTGCCCGGTGATGCGGTCGCCGGTCAGGTCGGTGACGTAGAAGGTGTCGACCGCGCGCTCGCCATAGGTGGCGATGTGCGCAGAATGCAGCGTCACCTTCGACTGGAACAGCGCCTGCGCCAGATGGTGGAGCAACGCAGGGCGGTCGCGGGCGTTGACCTCGATCACGGTGAAGCGGTTCGACGCGGCATTGTCGATCAGCACGTTGGGCTCGATCGGAAACGCTTCGGCACGCGGCCGCGACAGCGGTTTCGCGGCAAGGCGGTCGTTCAGCTTCATCCGGTTGGCGAGCGCGTCGCCGATCGCGGTCTTCAGCCGCTGCAACTGCCCCGCTTCGTCGAACGGCCCGCCCAGCGGGTTCTGGACGAGGAAATTGTCGAGCGCCATGCCGGTGCGCGTCGTGTGGATGCGCGCGTCGATGATGTTGCCGCCCGCGGCGTGGATCGCGCCGGCGATGCGGTAGAACAGCCCGGGATGGTCGGCGGCATGGACCGTGACCAGCGTGGCCCCGCGGTCCTCGTCGACGCTGGTCTCGATCGTCAGGCGGGTGTCGCCCGACTGGTCGACGACGCGGGCGTTGGCGGCGATCACGTCGTCGGGTTCGGCGATCCAGTAGGCCGGCGGCAAGTGGCGGACATAGGCGGCCAGCGTCTCCTTGTCCCAGCCCAGCGTCGCGCGCAACGTCGCCTGCTTCTCGGCGATGCGTTCGTCGCGGCCGCGCTGCTTGTGGCCCAGACGCAGCACCTCCTCGGCGGTCTCGAACAGCGTGGTGAGCAGCTGGCGCTTCCACCCGTTCCACGTTCCCGGCCCCACCGCGCGGATATCGACGACGGTCAGCACCAGCAGCATGCGCAGCCGCTGCGGCGACTGCACCACGCCGGTGAAGTCGAGGATCGTCTTGAAGTCCGACAGGTCGCGCTTGAACGCGGTCGCCGACATCAAAAGGTGATAGCGCACCAGCCACGCCACCGTCTCGGTCTCGGCCGGGGTGAGGCCGAGGCGCGGGCACAGCCGCTCGGCGACCTCCGCCCCCAGGATCGAATGGTCGCCGCCGCGCCCCTTGGCGATGTCATGGCACAGCACCGCGACGAACAGCGCGCGCCGCTGGACGATGCCACCGAACAGCGCGGTGGCCAGCGGATGCTCCTCGCGACAGATGCCGCGCTCGACCTGCGACAACAGCCCGATCATGCGGATCGTATGCTCATCCACCGTATAATGGTGGTACATGTCGAACTGCATCTGCGCGACGATGCGGCCGAAATCGGGAATGAAGCGGCCGAACACCCCGGCCTCGTTCATCCAGCGCAGCACCAGCTCGGGATCGCGCGGGGACGTCAGCACGTCGAGGAACAGCTGGTTGGCGCGCGGGTGCGATCGGACCTGCCCGGCCAGCCGCGCATCGCGCGACGCCGCGCGCATCGCCAGCGGATGGATTTCGAGGCCGTGCAGGTCGGCGAGCGCAAAGATCTCGATCAGCCGCACCGGGTCTTCGGCGAAGAAATTGTCCTTGGGCAGCGCCAGCCGCCCGCGATCGAGCACGAAGCCGTGCAGCCGCCGCGGCCGCCGGCGCAGGCGCGGAAAGCCGAAGCGGCTGCCGCGCGCGGCATAGGTTTCGTCGAGGTGGCTGAGGAACATGCCGGTCAGGTCGCCGACCCGCTTGGCCTGCAGGAAATAGAATTGCATGAAGCGTTCGACGCGCGACTTGCCGACCCGGTCGCTGTAGCGCATCCGCGTCGCGATCTCGGTCTGCACGTCGAAGGTCAGCCGCTCCTCGGCCCGCCCGGTGATGAGGTGTAGATGACAGCGCACCGCCCACAGGAAATCCTCGGCCCGGTTGAACTTGCGCAGTTCGGGCGCGCTGAGCAGCCCGACCGGCACCAGATCGGCGGCGCGGCGGACGTTATAGGCGTATTTCCCGATCCAGAAGAGCGCGTGCAGGTCGCGCAGGCCGCCCTTCCCCTCCTTCACATTCGGTTCGACGACATAGCGGGTGTCGCCCATCCGCTTGTGCCGCGCATCGCGTTCGGCCAGCTTTTCGGCGATGAAGGTCCGGGCGGTCCCCTCCTGCACCTCGCTCTTGAAGCGCTGCGCCGCCTCCGCATAGAGCGTGGTATCGCCCCAGACATAGCGCGCCTCGACCAGCGCGGTGCGCACCGTCACGTCGGCCTTCGCCTGCCGCACCATCTCGTCGAGCGAGCGCGACGAATGGCCGACCTTCAGCCCCAGGTCCCACAGCGCATAGAGCGTCGATTCGATGACCTGTTCGGACCATGGCGTCTGCTTCCACGGGGTCAGCACGCCGATATCGACGTCCGAATGCGGCGCCATCTCGCCCCGGCCATAACCGCCGACCGCGATCAGCGTCATGCGTTCGGCCGCGGTCGGATTGTGGTTGGGGTGGACGCGCTCGACAATGAATCCGGCCAGCGCGACGAGGATCGCGTCGGTCAGATAGGCATAGGCCGCCGCCGTCTCCAGCCCGTGGCCGGGCCGCACCGACAGCCGGCGTTCGATCTCGGCCCGCCCGCGTGCTAGCGCGTCGCGCAGCACGGCGGTCGCGGCGCGGCGCAGCGCCACGCCGTCGCGGGTTTCCGCCGAAAGGCCGCGAAGCGCCTGCGCCAGCGCCGCCGGATCGACGATCGCCTGCGGATCGACGATGCGCTCGAACCGCGGCGGCGTGGCGAGGTCGGGCTGGACCGCGTCGTTCAGGCGCCGCCCTCCGGCGCCTTCGCCACGCCGACCAGCGCGGGCCGCAGCAGCCGATCACGGATCATGTAGCCGGTCTGGATTTCCTGCACGACCGTTCCCGGCGCGGCATCGGCCGACGGCACCTCGAACATCGCCTGATGCTTGTTGGGGTCCAGCGCCTCTCCGACCGACACCATCTTCGTGATGCCGTGTCGGCTGAACACGCTGTCCAGCTCACGACCGGTCGCCTCCAGCCCGGTGATGAGGCCCTTCAGCCGGTCGTCGCCGCGCAGGTCGTCGGGGATCGCCGACAGCGCGCGCGACAGGTTGTCGGCGACCGACAGGACGTCGCGCGAAAACGCGGTCGCGGCATAGGCGCGGGCGTCGGCCACTTCCTTCTCGGCGCGGCGGCGGACGTTCTGCAGGTCGGCGCGGGCATACAGCACCTCGGCCTGTGCATCGGCCAGCTTCGCCTCCAGTTCGGCGCTGCGATCCGCTTCGGCGACTTCGGGGGCGGCCTCTGCGGTGGCTTCGCGCAGGTCGTTCGTATCGTCGTTGGCGGGGATGTCGTTCATTCCAGTCTCTTCTTCATCAGCCCAGCAATCGGGCCAGCGTTGCGGCGGTGAAATCCACCATGGGCACGACGCGCGCATAGTTCAACCGGACAGGCCCGATCACGCCGACGACGCCGACGACGCGCCCGTCCAGCGCGCGGACCGGCTTGGCGATGACCGACGATCCGGTCAATGCGAACAATTTGTTTTCCGACCCGATGAAGATGCGCGCGGCATCGCCGTCCTGCGCAGATTCGAGCAACCGTGCGATCTCTTCCTTGCCCTCCAGCTCGTCGAGCAGCTGGCGCACGCGGTCGAGGTCGTGGCTGGCGGCCTCGTCGATCAGCCGCGCCTGTCCCCGCACGATCAGCACCGGGCGGTGGCCGCCATCCTCGCTCCACATCGCAAGGCCGCGTTCGACCAGCGCGCGCGCGGCGACGTCCAGTTCGGCACGCTCCTGCCCGATCTCGCGCAGGATGCAGGCGCGCGCCTCGCTCAGGGTCATGCCCGACAGGCGCGCGGTCAGGTAATTGCCCGCCTCGACCAGCGCGGCGGCACTGGCGCCGGGGGTGTCGAGCACGCGGTTCTCGACCGATCCGTCGGCCCCGACCAGCACGGCCAGCGCGCGGGTGCCCGACAGCGGCACGAACGACACCTGCCGCAGCACCGGTTCGTGCTTGGGGACCAGCACCACCCCGGCACTGGCCGACAGGCCCGACAGCGCGGCGGCGGTGCGGGCGAGCGCTTCCTCGACCGGTCCGGCGCTGTCGGCCTGCGCGGCGATGGTCGCGCGTTCCTGTGCCGACGGTTCCATCGCGTGCATCATGCCGTCGACGAACAGGCGCAGGCCGGTTTCGGTCGGCATCCGCCCGGCACTGACATGCGGCGCGGCGAGCAGCCCGGCTTCCTCCAGATCCTGCATCACCCCCCGGATCGAGGCGGGCGAAAGGTTCAGGCCCGACAGCTGCGCGATGGTGCGCGACCCGACCGGCGTGCCGGTGGCGAGGTAGGAATCGACCACGATCCGGAACACGTCGCGCGCGCGGTCGGTCAGTTCGTGGATCGGTGCGGTCATGGGTGGAATGTAGGACGACCAGGCGCCAAGCGGAACCCGGATCCTCCCCGCTCGCGGGGAGGGGGACCGTCCGCGTCAGCGGATGGTGGAGGGGGATCGCCACGCAACGCAACGGTTCCGCAAGCGGACACCCCCCTCCACCATGCTGCGCATGCCCCCCCGTGCCGGAGAGGATTAGGGCCGATCGACATTCAGGCCGTACCCCCGCGCAGGCGGGGGTCCAGAGTAACGGCAGGACGACATTCGTGGCTCTGGACCCCCGCCTGCGCGGGGGTACGTGAACCAGAAAGGCTCCTGATCCTGCTGGATGGCCCTCCAATTCGCTGAATGTCGATCGGCCCTAGTTCGGCGCGATGAACTGCTCGATCGGCAGTTCGTTCGGTGCGGACCGCAGCGCTTCGTTCATCGCCTGGTTCGCCATCGCGCAGCCATAATAGAAGGACAGGTGCTGCGACGCACCCGATGCCTCGTTCCAGCGGATATCGACCGAGGGCATGTCCGTCGGCGCATTCTGGCACCCCGGATGGCCGGGCTGGATCAGCTGCTCTCCCTGCCGCGGCCGATACCGCTCCAGCTTCGCGGCGAAGGCGCGATACTGGTCCGGCGATGCCCGGAACGCGCGGATGCCGCTGACCTTCGTGAAGCGCTTGCCCTCGAACACCCCCGACCCGTCGGGCTGCACCGTCACGCGATACACCGGGCATGTCCCGAAACATGGCGACGTCTCGTAGCTGATGGTCTCGCGCTCGATCGCGACCGGCCGGGTGTCGGTGCTCGTGTTGCCGACCGCCATCACGCAGCCGCCGGTCATGGCACCCGATATCGTCAACATGCCCAAGGCGATGAATTTCATAGGTAGCTCCCTGTTCGGGTCCGTCGTTACGGCCCCGTTCCCCCGACGTATCCCGCGGCGGCTGGCGCGCCGATGAACGGATCGCTAGGGCTAGGCGAAATTTCAGGAGATTCCCATGCGCCCATCCGGCCGCGCCCCCGACGACATGCGTGCCATCACGATCGAGACGAACTTCACCCGCCATGCGGAAGGATCGTGCCTGATCGGCTTCGGCGATACGAAGGTGCTGGTCACCGCCTCGCTCGAGGAGCGCCTGCCGCCATGGCTGCGCGGCAAGGGCGAAGGCTGGGTCACCGCCGAATACGGCATGCTGCCGCGCGCCACCCATACCCGCAGCAGCCGTGAAGCCGCCAAGGGCAAGCAGTCGGGCCGCACGCAGGAAATCCAGCGGCTGATCGGCCGTTCCCTTCGCGCGGTCGTCGACCTCAAGGCGCTGGGCGAACGCCAGATCACGCTCGATTGCGACGTGATCCAGGCCGATGGCGGCACCCGCACCGCATCGATCTCCGGCGCGTGGGTCGCGCTCCGCCTCGCCGTCGACGGGCTGATGCGCGAAGGCAAGCTGGAGGTCGATCCGATCAGCCGCCAGGTCGCGGCGGTCAGCTGCGGCATCCATCAGGGCACACCGGTGCTCGACCTCGACTATATCGAGGATTCGGCCGCCGATGCCGACGCCAATTTCGTGCTGACCAGCGACAACAACATCGCCGAGGTACAGGCCACCGCCGAGGGCGCGTGCTATGACGAGGAGGCGCTGCTGCGCCTGCTGCGCCTCGCCCGCATCGGCTGCGGCCGCATCTTCGCAGAACAGCTGCGGGCGACCGGGCGATGAGCGGCGAGGGCAAGGAGCCGCAGGCGATCCGCAAGCTGACGCCCGGCAAGCTGGTCATCGCCAGCCACAATCCCGGCAAGATCCGCGAGATCGCGGCGCTGCTCGGGCCGTACGGCGTCACGCCGATCTCGGCGGGCGAACTCGACCTGCCCGAGCCCGAGGAAACCGGCACGACCTTCGTCGCCAATGCCGAGCTGAAGGCGTTGCAGGCCGCCGACCTGTCGGGCCTGCCCGCGCTCGCCGACGACAGCGGGCTGTGCGTCGAGGCGCTGAACGGCGATCCGGGCATCTTTTCGGCACGCTGGGCCGGACCGTCGAAGGATTTTGCGCAAGCGATGCGACTGGTCGAGGAGCGGATGCAGGCGACCGGGCCGGACCACAGCCGCGCCGCACACTTCGTCTGCGCGCTGGCGCTCGCGTGGCCCGACGGCCATGTCGAATGGTTCGAGGGCCGCGTCGACGGGCAACTGGTCTGGCCGCCGCGGGGGGGAAATGGCTTCGGCTACGACCCCATGTTCGTGGCGGAAGGCATGGACCAGAGCTATGGCGAGATCGATCCCGACCACAAGCACGCGATCAGCCACCGCGCCGATGCGTTCGCGCAACTGGTGAAGGCGGTGTTCTGACACGGAACGCCGGTCTGCGTCCGGGCATTGGGCGTTCCGAAAGGAATTTGCCCATGTCCGATACGCTTGTCACCACCCGCCACCGCGAGATCGCCGTCGAGCATCTGCTGTTCTGGACGATGCGCTATGTCGAGGAACAGCATCCGGGGCTGCTCGATTCGCTCGAAGCCAGCCTCGACAAGCTGGGCGACCCCGGCCACGGCGCGGACAAGGACGACGACGCCGTCCGCCACATCGCCGCGAAGATGATCGCGGGCGCGCGGGAATAGGCGGTCGGCGGGGCAGGACCTCGTCCCGGCGACCCCTTCGGGACGGACCGTCGCCCATTTAAACCGGGTCGCAGCGCGTGCCCGTCCCGCTCAGAACGCCCGTTGCCCCGGATAATTGCCGGCGGGGACATAGCGGCAGACGACGTAGTCGTCCTTCGCGCTGCTCGCCTCGGCACAGCCGAAGCGCTGCGTCGTGCGCCACATGATCTGCGTATAGTGACCGACATCCTCGAACCGGCCGGTGCGCGACACGGCGGGCAGGATGCCGGGCGCATAGTCGCGCTTCTCCGCCACCCAGTGCCCGACCATCTCGGCATAGCGGTACGCGCCGCGCGTGCCGGTCCACAGATTCTCGCCCTGCTCCGGAAGCCCACGCGGCTGCGGCGAATGTTCGAAGCGGCCGGTGGTGGCGAGCGTGTCGGCATAGCGTTTGGCGTCGCGCGCCAGCGCCGGGTCCCAGCCGAGCGGCGGCAATCCCGCCTCCGCCCGCGCGGCGCGGTGGCCCGCCTCCATCGCCTGCCGCAACAGCGCAGGCCCCCGCGGCGCCGGCCCTTCGAACGCCCGCGGTTCGACGACGCGCTCGGGTCCCGGATCGATCCCGGACGAACAGGCCCCCAGCAGCAACAGGGGCGCCACTATTTGTATCGCTCGCATCGCGCCCATATGGGACGGCGATGCAGCCCGACCAAGCACCCGCCCACGCTCCCCTGGCACTCTATGTCCACTGGCCGTTCTGCGTGTCGAAATGCCCCTATTGTGACTTCAACAGCCATGTCCGCGAAGCGGTGGACCAGGCGGCGTGGCGGGACGCGCTGCTCGCCGACCTCGCGCACGAAGCCGCCGCGCTGCCCGACCGGCGGCTAGCGTCGATCTTCTTCGGCGGCGGCACCCCGTCGCTGATGCCGCCGGCCACCGTCGCCTCGATCATCGACGCGGCGTGCGCCCACTGGCCGCCGACCGGGAATATCGAGATCACGCTGGAGGCGAACCCCTCCTCGGTCGAGGCGGCGCGCTTCGCCGACATCGCCGCCGCCGGGGTCAACCGCGTATCGCTGGGCGTACAGGCGCTCGACGACGGCGCCCTCGCCTTCCTCGAACGCGCGCATGGCGTCGACGAGGCGCTGGCCGCACTCGACGTGGCGCAGCGCCATTTCGCGCGGGTCAGCTTCGACCTGATCTACGCCCGCCCCGGCCAGCCCTTGTCCGCCTGGGACGCCGAACTCGCCCGCGCGCTGTCGTTCGGCACCGAGCATCTCTCGCTCTACCAGCTCACGATCGAGCCCGGCACGCGCTTCGCCACGCTGGCGGCGAAGGGCGCGCTGACCCTGCCCGACAGCGATCTCGCCGCCGACCTGTTCGAACTCACGCAGGACCGCACCCGCGCCGCCGGCCTGCCACTGTACGAGGTGTCGAACCATGCCCGGCCCGGCGCGGAGAGCCGCCACAACCTGACCTACTGGCGCTACCGCGACTATGCCGGCATCGGGCCCGGCGCGCACGGCCGGCGCTCGGGGCTGGCGACGGTGCGCCGCAAGAAGCCCGAGAACTGGATCGCGGCGGTGACACGCAACGGCCACGGCATCGAGCGCGAGGACGCGCTGACCCCCGACGAACGCGTGACCGAGGCGCTGGTGATGGGCCTGCGCATGCGCGAGGGCGTCGACCTCGCGCGGATCGCGACGCTGGGCGAGCGGACCGTCGGACAGGTCGTGCGGCTCGACACGGTGGCGCTGCTCGCCCGGCAGGGGCTGGTGACGCACGAGGGCGACCGCCTCGCGCTGACCCCCGCCGGCTTGCCCGTGCTCGACGCGGTGCTGCGCGAAGTGGCGGTATAACTTGCCCTGTCGCGGGTGACTGCGCACAACCGCGCATCACCAGTTACGAAGGGGCCTCCATGCCGACCATCACCCGCCGCACCGCCATCGCCGGCCTCGCCGCCGCGACCGGCGCGGCCCGCCTGCCCGCACAGCCCCGCGCCGCCACCACGCTGCGCGTCGCCTCGACCTGGGATTTCGGCGCCGCCGCCAACGACGCCGCCGTCGCCCGCTTCCGCGCCGGCGGCAGCCTGATCGACGCGCTGGAGGCCGGCGCGAAGGTGCCCGAAGCCGACCTGTCGAACCATTCGGTCGGCAAGGGCGGCTATCCCGATCGCGACGGGCGGGTGACGCTCGACGCGGTCATCATGGACGACAAGGGGCATGTCGGCGCGGTCGCGGCGCTGGAGGACATCGCCCACCCGATCTCGGTCGCGCGCGCGGTAATGGAACGCACGCCGCACACCATGCTGGTCGGTGCCGGCGCGCGGCAGTTCGCGCTCGAATCCGGCTTCAAACCCGAAAAGCTGCTGACGCCGGAGGCCGAGGCCGAATGGCGCAAATGGCTCAGGACGTCGAAATACGCGCCGGTCGCCAATAGCGAGAACCGCCGCACGCCACTCGGCGGGCCGCTCGACCACGACACGATCGGCATGATCGCCCGCGCGCCCGACGGCGCACTGGCCGGCGCGTGCACCACGTCGGGCATGGCGTTCAAGCTGCACGGCCGGGTCGGCGATTCGCCGCAGGTCGGCAGCGGCCTGTTCGTCGAGGGCGGCGTCGGCGCCGCCACCGCCACCGGCCTCGGCGAGGAAGTCACTCGCATCGCCGGCACCGCCCGCGTCGTATCCTCGCTGCGCGCCGGCATGGCACCGCTGGCCGCCTGCCGCGAGGCGGTGGAGCATATCGCCCGGCTGCGCGGCTCCGCGCTCGACGGGGTGCAGGTCGGCTTCCTCGCGATGGACCGCAACGGCCAAGTCGGCGCCTTCGCGATCCTGCCGGGCTTCACCTATGCCGTGACCGGCGACGACGGGCGCAGCACCGTGCTGAAATCGGCGAGCCTGCGCAGCGCCTGACGCGAACAGGCCCGCCCCCTTTCGGGAGCGGGCCTGTCGTTAGAGCCTGATGACATCAGGTAGAACCGTTTGTGCTGAGTAGGGACTGAGCTTGTCGAAGGCCCGTATCGAAGCATCACCACAGTCCTTCGATACGCCGCTTCGACAAGCTCAGCGACTACTCAGGACGAACGGTTCCGTTCGAGGTCATCAGGCTCCTAGGGCCGATCGGCATTCAGCGAATTGGAGCGCCATCCAGCAGGATCAGGAGCCTTTCTGGTTCACGTACCCCCGCGCAGGCGGGGGTCCAGAGCCACCAATGTCGTCCTGCCGTTACTCTGGACCCCCGCCTGCGCGGGGGTACGGCCTGAATGTCGATCGGTCCTGGCGTACGGGACCGGATCAGAAGTTGACCGTCGCCCCGATCGCGATCTGCCGGCCCAGCGAATCGTACCGCGCCGGAATGGTGTTGTTGTAGGTCAGCGAGATGTCGCGCGATCCCGGCAGGATCGGCGGCGTCTTGTCGAACAGGTTGTTCGCGGAGAAGCGCAGCGTGAACTGCCGCCCGACCGCAAAGGTCGCCGCCAGATCGAAATAGCTGACCGGGTCGATGCGGTAGAAGGTCCGGCGTGCCCGCTCCGGGGTGCCGCCGACCGCCGGATCGCCCGAATTGTTGGCGTTGGTCAGCGACCCGACATAGCGCCAGTTGAACGACAGCGACGCGACCTTGTCGGGCGTGACATAGGTGGTGCGCAGCCCATGCGTCCATTCCGGGATCAGCTGGCCGCAGCCATTGGCATACAGCCCGGTGCAGTCGCGCTCGTCGCGGATCGGCGATTCCTGGTTGCCGGCCAGCGTCGTCCACGACCCGTTGAAGATCCAGTCGAGCGTCCCGTACCGGTCGAGCGGCAGGACATACTGCCCCTGGAAGTCCCAGCCATGCGCCTTGGTCTTGTAGGTGTTGGTCGTGCCCTGCTGGATATAGCCCGAGGTCGGGTTGCCACCCGGCGCGCTGTAGAGGATGCCGGTGGTCGGCGCGCGCACGATCTTGTCGCAGAAATACGCGTCGCCACCCGAATCCAGACAGCCATTCTGCCAATAGTCATAGGGCTGATACCCGATCGAATCGTCGATATCGATCAGGAACCGGTCGACCGAGAAGGTGAAGCCCGGCAGGAACCGCGGCTTCAGCACCACGCCGAACGTCTTGGTATAGGCGGTTTCCGGGTCGACGGTGAAACCGCCGGTGAACACCGTGCACTCGTCGTTCGGACAGTTCAGCGTCGGGCTGCCGTACAGCGAATCGGCGAGGCCGGTGGCACGGCACACCTCGATCGGCGCGCGCGGCGCGACGGTCCGGGTGATCGTCCGCGTCGGATCGGCGGGATCGGGCACCTGCACGGTGGTGGTGGCGCAGAAATCCTGCGACTGCGTCGCCCGGCCGTATTGGCGCTGCGTCGCCTGCCGGATCTCGATCACGGTCGGCGCGCGCTGCGCCTTGTTGAACGCACCGCGGAAGGTGATGTCGGCGATCGGCGCCCACAGCGCCTCGACCTTGTAGGTGCTGAACGTGTCGGGATTGGTGTCGTACTTCGACAGGCGATAGCCGGCGTTGACCTGCAACAGGTGGGTCCACGACTGCTTCTCGACGATCGGAACCTGGACCTCGACGTTCGCTTCCTTGACGCTCTGGCGCAGCTGGAAATTCTCGCCGCCATTCTGTTCGCGGAAGATCGCATCGGCGGTGCTGAGGAACCGGTCCTTGCGATATTCGGCACCGATGGCCAGCGCGATGCCCTGTTCGGCCCATGGCGCGGTGATGCCATATTCGCCCAGATCGCCCGACAGGCTGGCGACCACGTCGAACAGCTGGGTGATGTTGCCCTGCGTGCCGTCGCGGCCGCTGAACAGATAGTTGTAGAGCGCGGTATTGTTGTTGTTGGCGGTGAAGGCGTCGAAGGGCACGCACGACGGGTCGGTGCCGTTGACCACCGACTGGCAGGTCGGGGTGCCATTGACGTTCACCACGTTCAGCGCGCGGTTGACCTTCGCATATTCCGGGAACGGCCCGAACGTCACGTCCTGCTGGCTGCGCGAATAGACGCCGGCGACGTCATAGCTCCACGCCTGCGCGAACGTGCCGCGCACCCCGCCCACCGCACGGAAACCGCGATTGTCATAGGTGTCGGGCGAATAGGGCAGCGCGTTGAAGCGATAGCGCACCTCGACCGGCAGCAGCGTCGCCGTACCCGCCGCGGTGCCGCAGACCTGCGCCTGCTGGGCGGCCGACATCAGCGGGTTGTTGCAGTTCACGCTGAACGGCGGCTGGCCGTACGCGGTGTAGCTGAGCACGCGCGAGGGATAGCGGTTGTACGACTTGTCCTTGAACCACAGGCCGTTGGCATACAGCTCGACCGCGTCCGACAGCTTCAGCGTGACGAAGCCGCCCGCGTTGATCCGGTTGCTTTCGCGCTGGTACGAATATCCGTCATACGGATTGGCCTGGATGCCGACGCCGAACGGCACGAAGGTCCGGCTGCCATCGGCGTTGTTGGCATACACGTTGCCGTTGTTGGTGCCGCCGCGCGGGCTGATATAGCCGAACTGCGTATAGGTCGACGTCGCGCAGCTCAGCGGGCCGTCCTGCGACGCTTCCTGCAGATAGCAGGCCGAGGTCGAGCGCGAGTCATAGGGGACGAGGTCCGACTGGCGATAGTTGACGAAGCCGGTGACGTTCAGCCGGTCGTCGAAGAACGACTTGCCCGCGGTCAGCGTCAGGTCGACGCGGCCGCCATCGTTCGTCAGCCCGCGCGGCGACTGGAACCCGGCGCGGGTCGCGATCGGGGTCAGCAGGTTGTCGGTGTTCTGGTGACTTGAAGGCTCGCTTGACTACCCACAAACCGTATGCGAAATTAATTTCGTGTTGTTTCATAGATTCAGCACATCAGTTCGTTTTCGTAATAAATGAATTTTTACTTCACTATGGAGAGAAACGAGATGATGAGCTTCACTAAATTATTCATTTCGAGCGCCCTACTTAGCCTAACTCTAGCGCAGTCCTTTGCGCAGACGCCGGTTCAAAGTTGCAGAAATGAATGTCTTAACAGACACTATCGTGTAAGACAGGCATGCAACGGATCGTCAAATCCCGGTCGCTGTTATGAACTTGCTCAAGTTGAACTTCAGAATTGCAATCTGGAATGCCTGGATTTTCCTGCTCCGCAGCAGGCCACAAAGAAGGAATAACACTTTCAATTCTAGCAGGCATTCAATTCTTACCAAGTTCTAATCTGCACATTGCCTTCCGCGATAAGCATATAAAATCTGTAAGTGCTGGCGAATTTGGCAGGCATGGCACGGTCTGCAGGGCGCGCGCAAAGGAAAAGCGCGCGTCCAACCACTATTAAATTAGCAAATGCAGCACGTTGGGACCAACCTGCGCAAAGGCGCGGACACCGGGCAGCGTGACGCCTTCCAGCATCCGCGGCTCGCGCAGCTCGACGCGGATGCGGCCGGCGAGCGGCCGGACGCCGACGATGCCCCCGGCCCCGCCCAGCGCCGCGACCAGATCGGGCGATAGCTCGACCGAAGCCGGAGCCTGCGGCCCGGGCGCGGGCGCGGGCGCGGCGACGACACCGGCGGCGGTGGCGGGTGCGCCGATGCCGGCTTCGCGGATTTCCTCGGCGACCTGATCGGCGATCGGGCCGACGATGACCTGCACCGCACGGTCCGACGGCCGCAGCACGCCCATCGCGCCCAGTGCCTTCAGAGCCGCTTCGTCGACCAGCGCCTGGTCGGCGACGACCAGCCGCAGCCGGGTGGTGCACGCGCCGATGCTGGTCAGGTTGGCGCTGCCGCCCAGCGCCGCCAGATAGGCGCGACCGCGCTCGCCCGCCACCACCGGACCGCCGGCGGCCATCGGTGCGACACTGGCGTCGCGACCCGGGGTCTTCAGGTCGAACCGGACGATGAAGAAGCGGAACACGCCGTAATAGACCGTGAAATACACCGCGCCGACCGGCAGCAGCATCAGCGGCCTGGTGGCCTTGCCATAGTTCAGGACATAGTCGAACAGCCCGGCCGAAAAGCCGAAGCCCAGCCGCACGCCCAGCGCGTCCATCACCGCCATCGACAGGCCGGTCAGCACCGCGTGGATCGCGTAGAGGATGGGGGCGAGGAACATGAACGAGAATTCGATCGGCTCGGTCACGCCGGTCAGGAAGCTGGTGAGCGCGAGGCTCAGCAACATGCCGCCCACCGCCTTCTTCCGGTCGGGCAGGGCCGACCGGTACATGGCGAGGCACGCGGCGGGCAGGCCGAACATCATGACCGGGAAATACCCGGCCATGAACGCGCCCGCGCCCGGATCACCGGCGAAGAAGCGCCGCAGGTCGCCGGTGGTGCCGTTGAAATCGCCCAGCACGAACCACGCGACGTTGTTCAGGATATGGTGCAGCCCGGTCACCAGCAGCAACCGGTTGAACAACCCGAATCCAAACAACCCAAAACTCCCCGACGCCACCAGACCGCGGCTGGTCAGGTCCAGCGCGGTGCTGATGCCGGAGAAGCTCAGCCCCACAACCACCGCGATGGCGATCCCCGCCAGCCCGCTGACGATCGGCACGAACCGCCGCCCGCCGAAGAAGGCGAGATATTCAGGCACCTTGATCGTCGCGAACCGGTTGTAGAAGCTGCCGCCGATCAGGCCGGAGACGATGCCGATCGGCACGTCGAGCTTGGCGAACGCCTTGGCCTTCCACGCTGCCGACAGCGTCGCCGCGGTCGCTTCGTTGAACCCTCCCGTGACGTCGGCCGGCACCGTCAGGAACACCGGCCCGCCATTCTTGACGACCAGATAGCACACGACCCCGGCAAGGCAGGCCGCGCCATTGCCGTCACGCGCGATGCCGCAGGCGACGCCGATCGCGAACAGCAGGCCCAGATTGTTGAACAGCGCGTCGCCCGCCGCCGCGAGAAGCGCGATGTCGAGCAGGTCGGGCTGGCCGAGGCGCAGCAACAGCCCCGCCACCGGCAGGACCGCGATCGGCAGCATCAACGCCCGCCCGATCGGCTGTAGCATTTCGACGATCGACCTCATGCGGCAACCTCCAGCAGAAATTCGCGGACAATCGTCCGCACCTCGCGCGGCGACGCCGCCGCCAGCGCGCGGGTCGCCAGCGCGTGGCAGGCGCGGGTGTCGAGCGTGCGCACCAGCGCCTTTAGTTCGGGTACGAACCGCGGCGACGCCGACAATTCGGTCACGCCCAGCCCGATCAGCAGCGGCACCGCCAGCCGGTCGGACGCCAGCCCGCCGCACACCCCGACCCAGCGCCCGCGTCGCTTCGCCCCTTCGGTGGTATGCGCTATCAGTTGCAGGACGGCCGGATGCAGCCCGTCGATGCCGCTGGCCACCGCCGGATTGCCGCGATCCATCGCCAGCGCATATTGGGTCAGGTCGTTGGTCCCGATCGACAGGAAATCGGCATGCGCCGCCAGCGTCGCGGACGTGACCGCCGCCGCCGGGGTCTCGACCATGATGCCGACCTCGATCCGCTCCGCGATACCCAGTTCGCCGCGCAGCCGGTCGACCACCGCCCGGACGGCGGTGATCTCGTCGACGCTGGCGACCATCGGGATCATGATGCGGCATTGCCCGACCGGACGGACCGACAGGATCGCGCGCAGCTGGGTTTCGAGGATCTCGGGCATGGCCAGCGCCACGCGGATGCCGCGCAGGCCCAGCGCCGGATTCTCCTCCGCCGCGATCGGCAGATAGGATGCCGGCTTGTCGCCGCCGATATCGAGCAGGCGGACGATCAGCGGCCGCCCCTGCAACGTCGCGGCGATCGTGCCGTACAGCGCCGACTGTTCGTCCGCATCGGGCGCGTGCTCGCGGCCTAGGAACAGGAATTCGGTGCGCAACAGCCCCGACCCCTCCGCTCCGTTCGCCATCGCGACCACCGCATCCTCGGCCGAGCCGAGGTTCGCGAACGCCTCGATCCGGACGCCGTCGGCGGTGACGCAGGTCGCTTCGGCCTGTTCGAGCGCGGCAGCACGCGCGGCGGCGCGCGCCCCGGTCTGCACGCGCGCCTGCGTCAGCGTGGCGTCGTCAGGGTCTACATGCACGACGCCGCCATCGGCATCGAGGATCAGCGTTGCGCCATCCGCGATCGCACCGGCCGCGGCCCCGACCGCGACCAGCGCGGGCAGCCCCATCGTCGCCGCAAGGATCGCGACATGTGAGGTCGGCCCGCCGCGTTCGACGACAAGGCCGACGACGCACGCCGGGTCGAGCGCCATCACCTGCGACGGCAACAGGTCGTCGGCGATCAGGATCGTGCCCGGCGGAAAGCTGCTCTCCTCCTCCGCCGCTCCGGTAAGTTCGCGCAGCACCTGCCGTTCGAGGTCGAGCAGGTCGTCGGCACGCTCGGCCAGCCGGGCATCGCCCAGCCCGCGCAGCGTCGCCGCCTGCGCCCGCGTCGCGCCGCGCCACGCATGGCCGGCATCGCGCCCGGCCGCGACGTCACGCCCGGCAGCCTCGCGCAGATCGGGATCGTCGAGGAACGCGATATGCGCCGCGCGGATCGCCGCACCCGCACCCGCGCCGTCCTGCGCCCCCAGCCGCTCGCGCACCGCCGACAGCGCGCTGTCGAGCCGTGCCGCCTCGACCACCGCCCCCTGCCCATCGACCGGCACCGCGATATCGGCGACGCGCAGCCAGCGCGCGGACCCGATCGCATAGCCGGGGGCCGCCAGCGTACCCGCCAGTTGCCCGGCCGGCAGGTCGGCGAGCGGCGGCGGCGGCGGCGCGACGACCGGGACGACGGGTGCGGCGGTCGCGCCCTCGCCCATGCCGCCCTCGATCAGTTCCACCAACGCGGCGACGGCGGCCTCGGCGTCCACACCGCTCGCGATCACGGCTACCGTGTCCCCGCAGCCGACGCCGAGCCCGAGCAGCCCGACCGCGCCGGTGGTGCGCGCCTCGGTCCCGTTCCTCGCCAGCCAGCTGGTCGCCGAAAAGCCGCGCGCGACCTCGCCGATCCGCGCCGCCGGGCGGGCGTGGATGCCGTGCGCCAGCGGCACGCGCACCTCTCGCACCACGCGGTCGCCGGTGTCGCCCGCCGGTGCCGCCGCGCTACCCGCCAGCGGTTCGAGCGTCAGCAGCGCATCGCCGACCGCAACGATCCGACCGCCGATCCGGTCGGCAATCCGAAACCGGTCGCCATTGGTGACGATCATCGGCGTCATCAGCGACGGCGCGGCCTGCACCAGCGCGTCGAGATCAAAGCCGATCAGCGGCTGGCCGCGCGTCACCCGGTCGCCGACCGCGACCTTCGCCACGAAACCATCGCCGCCCAGCTGCACCGTGTCGATGCCGATATGGATCAGCAGCTCGACCCCGCCCTCGCCGCGCAACGTGATCGCATGGCCGCCGGCGTGCAGCGTCAGCACCGTCGCGTCGCACGGCGCGTGCAGCATCGTCCCCAGCGGATCGATCGCCGCCCCGTCGCCCAGCATCCGCCCCGCGAACACCGCGTCCGGCACATCGTCGAGCGCCGTCGCCCAACCGTGGAGCGGCGCGGTGAGCTGGATGGCAGTCATGAAGGCCCCTTCAAACGCAAATGGCTCGGACATCCCTGGGGTGCCGGGCCGGAAAAGTTTCAGACGATGCGGTTGCCCGCGATCCACGTGCCACGCACGCCCAGGTCGCGGTCCAGCCACACGAAATCGGCGCTGTGGCCGACATCGATCCGGCCGATGCGGTGCGACAGCCGCAGGAACGCGGCCGGGTTGGCCGACGCCATCGCCACCGCATCCTCGAACGCCACGCCCAGCTGGTGGGTGTTCGCCACCGCGGTCGCCATGTCGAGGTCGCAGCCGGCCAGCGTGCCGTTGGCATCGACGCACACGCCGTTCTCGACATGGATCGGCTGGCCGTTCAGGACGAAGGTCTTAGTTGCAGCGCCCACCGTCGGCATCGCGTCGGTCACCAGCATGAACCGGTCGATCGGCCGCGCCGCCAGCGCCACGCGGATCGCGGCCGGGTGCAGGTGTGCGCCGTCGACGATCAGCCCGGCATAGACCGACCGATCCTCCAGCACCGCACCGACCACGCCCGGATCGCGGTGCCGGAGCGGCGACATCGCGTTGTAGAGATGCGTCACGCCGCGCGCGCCCGCATCGATCGCCGCGCGCGCCTGTTCATAGGTCGCGTCGCTGTGACCGATGCTGACGATCACCCCCGCCGCGACCAGCCGCTCGATCGCCGCCACGTCGTTGCGTTCGGGCGCCAGTGTCACCATCACCACGCCCTTGCGCGGGCGGGTCAGCAGCTCGATCGCGACATCGTCCAGCGCACGGAAATGGTTCGCGTCGTGGATGCCCTTGCGCGCCGGGTTCAGGAACGGCCCCTCGACATGGATGCCGACCACGCCGGGCACGCCCTGTTCGATCGCGGCATCGACCGCGTCCAGCCCGGCGGCGACCACGTCCAGCCGGTCGCTGATGAGCGTCGGCAGGAACGCCGTCGTGCCGTATCGCGCATGGGCCGCGCCGATCGCGGCGATGCCCGCGACGGTCGGTTCGTCGTTGAACAACACCCCGCCGCCGCCATTGACCTGCGTATCGACGAAGCCCGGCACCAGCCAGCCGCCGTCCAGCTCGACGACCTGCGCATCGTCGCCGGCATGGAAGTCGGCGATGACGCCGTCCACGACCCGGATCGCGCAGCTGTCCTGCATGCACTGGTCGGCAAGCACGCGCCCACCGCGAAAGACGAAGCTGCTCATCGGGTTTCCGTGACCTTGCGCAGGTGCGGCGGCTGATCGGGGTTGAGGCCTCGGCGCAGCGACACCGTATTGACCATGCGATAGAAGCTCTGGATCATCAGGATGGGTTCGATTGCGGGATGGGTGCGGATCGCCGGCGGATGACTGTCGCCGTTCGCCGCGTCGGCCAGATGCACCGTCGCACCGCGTGCCGCGAACTCCGCCGCCGCTGCGCGGACGTCGTCGCCGGCATCGTCCGACGTGGCAAAACCCAACAGCGGAAAGCCGTCGTTGATGATCGCCATCGGCCCGTGGCGGACCTCGGCGCTGCTGAACGCCTCGGCATGGAGTGCCGAGGTCTCCTTCATCTTGAGCGCCGCTTCCTGCGCCACGCCGAAGCTGTAGCCGCGCCCGATCACGAACAGGTTGCGGGCATCCACCAGCGTGTCGGCGACCGGCGTCCAGTCGAGGTCGAACGCCGCCTCCAGCTGCGCCGGCAACCCGTCGAGCGCGGCGAGCAGTTTGCCATCCTCGCTCCAGTGCGCGGCGATTGCGGCGAGGCCGGCGAGCGAGGCGATGAACGACTTGGTCGCCGCGACCGACGTCTCGGGCCCGGCCGACAGCGGCAGCACCGTGTCGGCCAGCGCGGCCAGCGGCGAATCCTCGACATTGACCAGCGCCACGACGCGCGCGCCCGCCGCCTTGTAGCTTTCGACGGTGCGCAGCAGGTCGGGGCTGCGGCCCGATTGCGACACCGCGATCACCAGCGCGTTCATCCGCTCCATCCGCGTCGCATAGACCGACGCGACCGACGGCGCGGCGCTGGCGACCGGCACGCCGCACAGCGTCTCGACCAGATACTTGCCATAGGTCGCGGCATGGTCCGACGACCCGCGCGCGCAGGTGACGACCAATGCGGGCGGATCGGCGCGCAGCGCGGCGCCCAGCGCCGCCAGCGCCTGCCGGTTGCGCGACAGGAAGCGCGCGACCGACGCACCGCCCTCCCCGGCTTCGCGGTGCATCGCGGTGGAATCGGCGGCGACCGGCATCGGCGCGGCCTGAACGGTGGACGTCATGAACCTCCTCTTGGTCCCGGCCTCAGCGCCGGATCAGCTTGCGTTCAGTTCGGCGACGACGTCGTACGCATCGCCGCGATAATAGGATTGGGTGAATTCGACCGTGTCGCCATCGGCCAGGAAGCCGCGGCGCTCGATGAACAGCCCGGCATGGCCGGTCTCGACGCCCAGCCGCTTCGCCTGTTCGGCGGGAAACGCCATGGCCCGCAACCGCTGCAACGCCCGCACCGGACGACATCCGGCCGCTTCCAGCGCGGCATAGAGCGAGTCGCCGACCGCATCGACACCGGGCAGGCAGTGTCCGGCGATCGTCGCATATTCGACCGCCATCGGCACGTCGTCGGCAAAGCGCATCCGCTGGAACCGATAGACCGGCCGACCCGGCGACAGCCCCAGCGACATCGATTCCTCGGGCGTCACCAGCCCGGCCGATTTCGACACCCATGCGCTGCTCGGCACCCGCCCGCGCGCGACCATGTCCTCGGAAAAGGACGACAGCTTCGAAAAGCTCTTGTCGACGCGCGCCGCGACGAACGTGCCGGCACCGCGGCGACGCACCACCAGCCCCTCGTTCGCCAGCCCCTCGATCGCCTTGCGCACGGTGATGCGCGACACGCCATATTCGGCGGCCAGATCGCGCTCGGGCGGAATGGCGTCGTCCTGTTGCAGGATGCGTCGCTCGATCGCGGCCCGGACCAGCTGCTGCAACTGGACATAGAGCGGCGCATGCGCGTCGTCGCGGAAGCCCCCGACCCGGTCCGAAAACGCCTCGCCCACCGGCGACGGCACGGGGACGGCAGCAAGGGCGGACGGGCTCGGCATGACGCTGTGGATAGGTAGCTTTTTGGTATTAATCAACGAGGATTTTCGTACCATCGGACGGCAAGATTCGATGCCGTTCCTGCCCGACGATGGCGGATTGGACCGCTCCGCTGCGGCGGAACGCGAACCAACGACGGAACCAGATGATCCGACGAGATATCGTAGACGGCGCATTTATATTATAATTGACCCCGCCCAAACTATATACTTCCTTCGTTTTGCGTTCGATTTCGCATTAATTTCTCACCAGTGCATTCTCTTTTCATTTTTATGTAGATTTTATGATGAGGATTGGTCACATTGTATTCGACCAGAACGAGCCTGCATGGTGCCTATATGGCACCAATGCTGGACGCATGTCGTCTCGCCCGTCGCGGCAACATTGGGGAGGCGCATTTCGCGCCCGAGAGTAAGGGGTAGGGTCCATGGCATTTCCGCGTTTCGCTTATCTAGCCTCCACCGCGCTGGTCGCGATCGCCGCGCCGGCGTTCGCGCAGGAAGCGCCCACCGCCACGCCGCCGTCCTCGGCCAATGCCGAGAATGCCGACCAGGCCGAACCTGCCGGATCGGATGACAGCATCGTCGTGACCGGCATCCGCGGTTCGCTGCGCAACGCCATCAACGTGAAGCGGCAGGCGAACGCCGTCGTCGACGTCATCTCGGCCGAAGACATCGGCAAATTCCCCGACCGCAACGTCGCCGAATCGCTCTCGCATATCCCCGGCGTCTCGATCGACCGCCGCTTCGGCGAAGGTGAGAAGGTCGCGATCCTCGGCACCGACCCGGCGCTCAACCGCATGCTGCTCGACGGCCACGCGCTCGCCTCGGCCGACTGGGGCGGCAACGACAACGATCCGTCCAGCCGTACCTTCAACTATTCGCTGCTGGCGCCCGAGCTGGTCGACCGCCTCGAAGTGTACAAGTCGCCCGAACCCCGCATCGAGGAAGGCAGCCTCGGCGGCACCGTGATCGTGCGCACCCGCCGTCCGCTCGACCTCGCCGCCCATTCGGTGTTCGCCTCGGGCGGCTATTCGTACAACGACCGCGCCGACAAGGGGAATATCCGCGGATCGGGCCTGTACAGCTGGAAGAACGATGCCGAGACGTTCGGCGTCCTCGTCGCCGCGACCTACGACAAGCAGAACCTGACCCGTGCGGGCGTCGAGTTCTTCGGCTATCAGAGCGGTGCCGACTTCTTCCAGAAGAACGACGACGGCAGCGTCCGTCGCGATGCGTCGGGTCAGGGCATTCTGCTGAACCAGGCGGCGACGATCACCGGCGGCACGAAGAACGACCTGATCAACGCGGTCGCGCCGTTCGGCATCAACTACGCCTATTTCCAGCAGACCCGCGAGCGCGCCAGCGTGTCGGGCACGGTGCAGTTCCGCCCGGTCGAGAATCTGACCTTCTCGCTCAACGGCCTGCACATCGACGGCCAGTACAACAACTACAGCCAGTCGATGTACACCATCCCCGTCGCCTGGACCGGCAGCGTGCTGCAATCGGCGACGCTCAACAACGGCGTCGTCACCGCCGCCAGCTTCGGCGCAGCGCCGAACCAGAGCGCACAGCTCGACACGCTGGTCCGCCGCACCTCGCTCAAGACCGACAACATCAACCTGTTCGCCGACTGGGAAGGCGATGGCGGCGCCAAGGTGTCGTTCGCCGGCGGCTGGTCGAAGGCGACCGGTGGTCGCAACCCCGAATATCTGTTCAACGTGCAGACCCGCCTGCCCTTCAGCTATTCCTTCACCCCGACCTCGGCCGAGGTGAACTTCGTCGGCGACCTGACCAACCCGGCCAATTACTTCACCAACCCGAACAACAACCCCGCCCAGATCGAAGGCCGCCCGGTCCTGACCGCCAGCGGTGCGCAACTCGTCGCTGCGCAGATCGGCGGGCTCGACTACAGCGTGACCACCGACCGCGACGTGTTCGGCGGTTTCGATGCGACGATCCCGGTCTCGTTCGGCGGCTTTACCGAGATCATGCTCGGCGCCCGCGTGACCGAACACGTCAACCGGGTCGATGCCCGCGGCATCAACACCTATCTGACCAGCTCGCGTCTCGGATCGCAGCTGGGCGTCGACACGACCTCGACCCCCGACGGCACCTTCTCGGGCAGCGGCGGCAGCGGCAACGCGACCAAGTATCTGAACCTGTCCGAACAGGCGGTGATCGACATTCTGGCGGGCGCGATCAACAGCCCGCTGGTCAACAAGATCGGCGCCTCGACACGGGTGAAGGAAACCGTCTCGGCGTCGTACATCCAAGCGAATTTCGACCAGGACGGCTGGCGCGGGAACATCGGCGGTCGCCTCGTCTACACGCAGGACGTGTCCAACTACGCCACGACGCTGAGCAATACGGTCAATCCGCAGCCGGTGCCGACCACGACCGCCACGGACTATCTGAAGTTCCTGCCGAGCGTGAACATCGCCTATTCCTTCTCGCCGCAGTTCATCGTGCGCGGCGCGGTGGCCAAGGTGATCTCGCGTCCGCGCTATCAGGATCTCGCGGCGGCGACCTCGCTGAACGACATCACGCTCGACGGCGGCGGCGGCAACCCGAACCTGAAGCCGTATGAATCGACCAACTACGAACTGACCGCCGAATGGTATCCGCGCCCCGGATCGCTGGTCGCGGGCGAACTGTTCCGTCGCGAAATCAGCAACTACATCATCAACACCCGCACCAACCAGGTGTTCTTCAATTCGCTGCAGAACCGGCTGACGACCTACAACGTCAACCAGCCGATCAACGGCGGCAAGGCGACGGTGAACGGTGCGCTGATCTCGGCCCAGAGCGAAATCTGGGGCGGCTTCGGTATCCAGGCGAACTATTCGTACCAAGAAAGCTCGACCTCGTCGGTCGACACGACCGGTGCCGAACTGAACCTGCCGTACCTGTCGAAGCACACCGTCAACGTCATCCCGTATTTCGAAAGCGGGATTTTCCAGACGCGGCTCAGCTACAACTACCGCTCGAGCTATTTCCGCACGATCGGCCGCCTGAATTCGCGCGAGATGGTGGCACCGTACAGCCAGCTCGATCTGTCGGCGTCGGTCAACGTGACGCCCAAGATCGCGCTGACGGTCAACGCGCAGAATCTGCTCGACGAGACCTACTACCAGTATAACGCGACCCGCGATCGCCCGACCGCCTTCTACAAGAACGGTCGTACCTTCGCGGCCAGCGTCGCCTTCCGGCTCTGATGCCGACAGGGGAAGCCACGGGCGCGGGGGCCATCCGGACGGATGGTCGCCGCACGCGCGGGCTTCCCCGACACGGCGTACCGGCGGCCCGTGGCTGCGCCGTGTCCGGCCCCGGCATTGCCGGGGCCGTTTTTCGTTCGGGCCAGTAAACGTATACGACACGGTCGCACCGGCCGGTCGAACAGGGGAGTATCGCGTGAAGCATCGTCTGACCTGGGCAGCACTGGCTGCCGCTACGGCCATCGTCGCACCGGCCGCCGCACAGACCGCACCGCTCCTGCCCCTGCCCGCGCAGATGACGCCGGCGGCGGGATCGATCACCATCGCCGATGGTGCGGGGATCGTCGCCGCCACGGGAGACGCAGGCGCCACCGCCGCCGCGCGCCTGCTGGCCGAGCGGGTGAAGACCGATCGCGGGCTGACGCTGACCACCGCGCCGACGGGCCCGATCGCCTTCATGCGCGACGCCGCCATCGCCGGCGACGAAGCCTATCGCCTGACCGTCACGCCGACAGGCATCGTCATCGCCGCCAGCGGCGACCGCGGGCTGGTGTGGGGGGCGATGACGCTGGCGCAGCTGCTCAGCCCCGACGCGAAGTTCGGCCGGCCGGTGCGCGTCGCCGCGACGACGATCGACGACGCGCCGCGCTTCCGCTGGCGCGGGCTGATGGTCGACGTCACGCGCTCGTTCCAGCCGATCGACACGCTCTACCCGGTCATCGACACGATGGCCGCGCAGAAGCTGAACACGCTGCACCTCCACCTGACCGACGATCAGGGATGGCGCGTCGAGATCAAGCGCTACCCGAAGCTGACCGAGATCGGCGGTTTCCGCGAACAGGCGGTGGCCGGCGGCGGACCGGGGCCGAAGGCCGGCGGCTTCTACACGCAGGACGAGTTGCGCAAGCTCGTCGCCTATGCCGCCCAGCGCGGCATCACCATCGTCCCCGAAATCGACATGCCCGGCCACGCGCAGGCAGCGGTCGCGGCCTATCCGGAGGAAGTCGGCGTGCTGGGCGACCGCCCGCCGGTCGGCCATGACTGGGGGGTCAATCCGTGGCTCTTCTCCCCTAGCCCACGCAGCATGACCTTCATCAAGAACGTGCTGGACGAGCTGATCGACATCTTCCCGTCACAGTTCATCCATGTCGGCGGCGACGAGGCGGTGAAGGACCAGTGGCAGCGCTCTCCGCAAGTCCAGGCGCAGATGAAGGCGCTGGGCCTCAAGACCGAGAACCAGTTGCAGGGCTGGATGATCTCCGAACTGGGCAAGCATCTGGCATCGCGGAACCGCCGCCTGATCGGCTGGGACGAAATCCTCGAGGGCGACGTCCCGACCAGCGCGACCGTCATGTCGTGGCGCGGCGAGGCGGGCGCGGTGGAAGCGGCGAACAAGGGGCATGACGTGGTCATGTCACCCGCGCCGAACCTGTATCTCGACAGCCTGCAGTCGTCGGCGCCCGACGAGCCGCCGGGGCGCATCACCTTCCAGACGCTGGAAATGGTCTATGGCTATGAACCCGTCCGCCCCGGCGTGACGGCGGAGGCCGCGGCGCATGTGCTGGGCGCGCAGGGCAATGGCTGGTCCGAATATCTGGCGACGGCGAAGCAGAAGGAACACGCCACCTTCCCGCGCCTGTCGGCCATCGCGGAGTTCACATGGAGCCCGCGCGACAAGCGCGACTGGAAGGGGTTCGTCGAACGCCTCCAGCCGCAGATGCTGCGCTATCAGCGACAGGGGATCGCCGCGGCAGACAGCGCCTTCGCCGTCACCTATGCGCTTTCGGGCACGAAGGGCGACGTGCTGCGGGGCAAGTCGTCGAAGCTCACGCTGACGACGCAGACCGGCGCAGGCACGATCCGCTACACCACCGACGGCAGCCGGCCGACGCCCCGTTCGCGCGCCTATGCCGCGCCGATCGCGCTCAAGCCGGGGCAGGTCGTGACCGCCGCCGCCTTCGCGAAGGACGGCCACGCCCTTGCCACCCCGCGCGCGTTCGACGCGACGCGGCCGGCGCTGCTGCGCGCCACCGGATCGGCGGATGTCGTGGCGTGTCCCAAGGGGGCGCTCGGCCTGCGCGTGCCGCTGGTGTCGGGACAGGTCGGCGACGCGCCGGCGTACAACGTCAACACCTTCGACACCTGTACCCAGGCGCCCAGGATGCCGCTCGACGTGGCGCAGGCGTTCACGGTCACCGTCGCCCGGCTGCCGCGCCATTACGGTCTGGCGCATGACTTCCGCGCGCTGCGCGGGCATTTCGCGGTGACCCAGCATGGCGAGCTGGTGATGCGCACCGGCGGATGCACCGGCACGATCGCCGCGACCTTCCCGCTGCCCGACCCGGACACCGCGCCCAACCGGTTCACCTTCACCGGCACCTTCGCCCGGCAACCGGGCGACAGCGACGTCTGCCTGCAATTCACCTCCCCGCTATCCGACCCCTATTACACGGTCGATACGCTGCAACTGGAAGACGCGAAGTGAAGCCTGCCCTGTTCCTGCTGCTCGCCGCCGCCCCCGCCGCCCTGTGGGCCGCCCCGCGCGAGACCGTGACGCTCGACAAGGGGTGGCAGGTGCGCCTCGCCCCCGGTGACGCCGCCGCGAAGGACCATCCCAGGGCCGCCCGCTGGCTGCCCGCCAGCGTGCCCGGCTATGTCCAGACCGACCTGATCGCGGCAAAGGTGACGCCCGATCCGTTCCTCCGCCTGAACGAAGCCACGATCCAGTGGGTCGGGCGCAGCGACTGGGAATATAAGGGCACGCTCAACGCCAGCCCCGCGCTGCTGGCGCGCGGCCATGTCGACCTCGTGTTCGACGGGCTCGACACCTTTGCAGAGGTGTTCGTCAACGGCACGAAGCTGCTCGCCGCCGACAATGCCCATCGCCGCTGGCGTGCCGATGCGAAACCGCTGCTGAAGGCCGGCGCGAACGACATCCGCATCGCGTTCAAATCGCCGCTGGGCGTGCTGAAGCCGATGGTCGCCGGGCTCGAGAACCCGCTGCCCGGCGAATATGATTCGACCGCGGGCGACGAGCCCGAGGCGCGCCAGACCTCGCCCTATATCCGCAAGCCCAAATACCATTACGGCTGGGACTGGGGTCCCCGCATCCTGAACGTCGGCCCCAATGGCGCGGTGAAGGTCGATGCGTGGGACGATGTCCGCATCGAGATCCTGCGCGTGCAGCAGGAGGCGGTGACCCCCGCCGAGGCGCGGCTGTCCGCCGACGTCACCATCGTCGCCGATCGCGCCGCGACGGTACAGGTCGATGCGATCGTCACCGGTCCCGACGGCACCGCCGTCCGCGCCAGCCGCAGCGTCGCGGTGGTCCCGGGTGAGAACCGGGTCAGCGTCCCCGTCGCCATCGCCAGTCCGAAGCTGTGGTATCCCGCCGGCTATGGCGCGCAGCCGCTCTACACCGTCGCCACCGAAACCCGGCTGGACGGGGAAGTGGTCGATCGGCAGCAGCGCTCGACCGGCATCCGCACCGTCGAACTGGTCCGCGAAAAGGACGCGATCGGCCGCGGCATGCTGTTCCGCATCAACGGCATTCCGGTGTTCGCCAAGGGCGCGAACCTGATCCCGTTCGACAGCTTCGGCCCGCGCGTCACCGACACGTACATGGCGAAGATCCTGTCCGACGCCAGGCGCGCGAACATGAACATGCTGCGCATCTGGGGCGGCGGCATGTATCTGCCCGACAGCTTCTTCGACACTGCCGACCGGCTGGGGCTGATGATCTGGTCGGACTTCATGTTCGGCGGCGCGATCACCCCCTACGATCCCGATTATCGCGAGACGGTGAGGATCGAGGCGGAGGAACAGGTCGACCGGGTGCAGGCGCATCCCTCGATCGTGCTGTGGTCGGGCAACAACGAAGTGCTGTCGGGCTGGGAAGGCTGGAGCGACCGCACCGCGTTCAAGAAGCGGGTCGGCGCCGACGAACAGGAACGCATCGGCGTCGGCATGGCGATCCTGTTCGACCGCGTGCTGCGCGACGCCGCCGAACGCCGCGACGCCGACGTGCCTTACTGGCCGGGCAGCCCTAGCGCCAATTACGAGGGCAAGCCCGATCAGGACGCCAATGGCGACCGCCATTACTGGGACGTATGGGGCGGCAAGAAGCCCGCTACCGCCTATCTCGACAGTTGCCCGCGCTTCATGTCCGAATATGGATTGCAGGCGATGCCCGACATGGCGACCATCGCGAAGTTCGCCGATGCGAAGGATCTGGCGATCGATTCGCCGGTGATGACCGCGCACCAGAAATTCCTGAAGGGCGCCGGGCAACAGCGGCTGCTCGACTATATCCGCATGCGCTACCGGGAGCCGCGCGACTTCGCCGACTTCGTGTACCTGTCGCAAGTGATGCAGGCCGACGGCATCCAGCTCGGTGCGCTCCACCATCGCGCCTGCCGCCCGGTGACCAGCGGCACGCTCTACTGGCAGTTGAACGACGTGTGGCCCGGCGCGTCATGGTCCAGCATCGACTATTATGGCCGGTGGAAGGCGCTGCACTTCGCCGCGCGGCGGTTCTTCGCGACGCTGGCGGTATCGGCGGGCCGCCGCGAGAACGGCACGACCGAGGTGTCGCTGATCTCCGATCGCACCGTGCCGGTGGCGGCGCGCTGGCGGGTGCGGACGGTCGATGTCGACGGCCGCGCGACGATGGCGCACGACGCAGCGGTGCAGTTGCCCGCGCTGTCGGCGACCAGGGTCGCGACGCTGACCGACGCCGATCTGTTCAAGGGCGCCGACCCGGCACGCAGCGTCGCGGTGGTCGAGCTGCTGGTCGACGGGCAGGTCGCGTCGCGCGCGCTGGTATCGGCGCTGCCCGAAAAGGCGATGGCGCTGCCCGATCCGGAGCTGACGACCCGCTGGTCTGTGGTCGACGGCAAGCCGGCGCTGACCGTCACCGCCAAACGCCTCGCCCGCGCGCTGTGGATCGGCTTCGGTACGCTCGACGTGCAGGCATCCGACAATTTCCTCGACCTGCTGCCCGGCGAAAGCGTGACGGTGACGATCGAGGGCAAGGCGTCGGCCGGGGCATTAAAAAAGGCGCTGCGGCTACAAACGCTGGGGGCCGGCAAATGAGCATCCTCCTCGCGCTGCTCGCCGGTGCCACCGAGCCCGATCCGCAGATCGCCGCGACCATCGCGGCGATGACCCCGGCGGAAAAGGCGGCCCAGTTGCAGAGCACCGCCCCGGCGCAGGGCGACGTGCTGCCGGCCTACGACTATTGGAACGAGGCGCTGCACGGCCTCGCGCGCAACGGGGTCGCCACCGTGTTTCCGCAAGCGATCGGGCTGGCGGCGACGTGGGACGCACCGCTGATGGAGCGGATCGGCACCGTCGTGTCGACCGAGGCGCGCGCCAAATACAACGCGCTGCCGGGCAAGGACCGGCGGCGCTACGAGGGGCTGACGATCTGGTCGCCCAACATCAACATCTTCCGCGATCCGCGCTGGGGCCGCGGCATGGAAACCTATGGCGAGGACCCGGTGCTGACCGGCGCGATGGCGGTCGGCTATGTCCGCGGGCTGCAAGGTCCCGACCCGCTGCAACCGCGCGTCATCGCCACGCCGAAACATCTGGTCGCGCATAGCGGGCCGGAGGCGGGCCGCGACGCGTTCAGCGTGCAGACCGCACCCTATGACATGGAGGCGACCTACCTCCCCGCCTTCCGCCGCGCGCTGACCGAGGGCAAGGCGCAGTCGGTAATGTGCGCCTATAACAGCGTCCACGGCGTGCCGGTCTGTGCCGCCGGCTGGCTGTACAACGAACGGCTGCGCCGCGACTGGGGCTGGAACGGGCTGGTCGTGTCGGACTGCGACGCGATCGGCAACATCGCGCATTACCAGCGCTACGCCCTCGACAACGCGGCCGGCTCCGCCGCCGCGATCAATGCCGGCATGGACCTCAATTGCGGCTCGGCTTACGCGGCGCTGCCGCGTGCGCTGGCGCGCGGGCTGACGACGCAGGCGGTGATCGACCGCGCGCTCACCCGCACCTTCGAGGCCCGCAAGCGGCTGGGCGATGCGTTCGGCGCGAAGAGCCGCTGGGACGCGATTCCCGCCGGCGCGCTCCACACCCCCGCCAACCGCGCGCTGGCGCTGGAGGCGGCGCGCAAGTCGCTGGTACTGCTCCAGAACAATGGCGTCCTGCCGCTGAAGCGCGGTGCGAAAATCGCGGTCGTCGGCCCCAATGCCGACAGCCTCGACGTGCTGGAGGCCAATTACAACGGCACCTCCGCCGATCCGGTGACACCGCTCAAGGGGCTGAGCGACCGGTTCGCGGTATCCTATGCGCAGGGGTCGACGCTGGCCGACGGCGTGCCGCTGGTCGTGCCGCAAACCGCGTTCGGCGCGGGGCTGAAGGCCGAGTTCTTCGCCGATCCGGCGATGACCGGCACCCCGGTCCTGACCCGCACCGACCGCACGATCGATTTCAACTGGGCGCGCACCAGCCCTGCCGCCAACCTGCCGGTCGACCGCTACGGCGTGCGCTGGTCGGGCACGCTGACCCCGCCGGGGCCAGGCCGCTACACGCTGCGCATCGACATCAACCGCTGCTGGGACAAATGTTCGGGCCGCGACAGCGTGAAGCTGTGGGTCGACGGGCGTGACGTACTGACCGCCACCGGCACCACTGCCGCCGTCGAAGGCGCCGCCAACGACAGCAAGTCCGAACGGATGGAGGCGGTGTTCGACTTCACCGACGCGACGCCCAAACCCTTCCGCCTCGACCTGACCCATGCCAGCACCGACGACAGCATCCGCCTGACATGGATCGCGCCCGCCGATCCGCAGCGCGCACAGGCCGTCGCCGCCGCGCAACAGGCAGACGCCGTCATAGCGTTCGTCGGCCTCTCCCCCGCCGTCGAGGGCGAGGCGCTGCGCCTCGAAGTCGCCGGCTTCTCGGGCGGCGACCGCACCGACATCGCGCTCCCCGCCGTGCAGCAGCAACTGCTCGAAGCGGTCAAGGCATCGGGCAAGCCGCTGGTCGTCGTCCTCCTGTCGGGCAGCGCCGTCGCGATGGAATGGGCCACGCGAAACGCCGACGCGATCGTCGCCGGCTGGTATCCGGGCGAGGTCGGCGGCACCGCGATCGCCGATGTGCTCGACGGCACCGCCAACCCCTCGGGCCGCCTGCCCGTCACCTTCTATGCGAAGACGAGCGACCTGCCCGCCTTCGTCGATTACAACATGAAGGGCCGCACCTATCGCTATTTCGACGGCACCCCGCTGTGGGGCTTCGGCCATGGCCTGAGCTACACCAGCTACGCCTATGCGCAAGCGAAGGCCCCCGCGACGCTGACCGCCGGCCAGCCGCTCACCGTCACCGCGCGCATCACCAACACCGGCAGGCGCGCCGGCGAGGAAGTCGCGCAGGCCTATCTGATCGGACCGCCCGCGCTCAACAGGATCGGCGCGTGGAACGACCCCGTCCTGCGCCACAGCCTCGCCGGTTTCCAGCGGGTGGCGCTGAAACACGGACAGGCCAGGACGGTGACCTTCACCCTCGACCCGCGGATGCTCAGCACCGTCTCGCTCGACGGCACGCGGGCGGTGCGCCCCGGTGCCTATCGCCTGTTCGTCGGCGGCGGCCAGCCGGGCAGCGTCCCCGGACAGGAAATCGCCTTCACTATCACCGGCACGCAGGAGTTGCCGAAATGACCATCCTTTCCCGCCGCGCGCTGCTGGGCGGCACCGCCGCGCTCGCCTTCATCGACGCGCTGCCGGTCGGCGCGGCGACCACCGCGCCCGCCCGCCCCGACCTGTTCATCGGCACCGGCGGCGACGGCCACACCTTTCCCGGCGCGACGATGCCGTTCGGGATGGTGCAGCTGTCGCCCGACACCGACACCGCGCGGTGGGCGACCTGTTCGGGCTATCACAAGGACGACACGTCGATCCTGGGGTTCAGCCACACGCACCTGTCGGGCACCGGCATCGGCGACATGCTCGACGTGCTGGTCGTGCCGACACGCGGGCCGGTGCTGCTCGACGGCGGCCCGCTCGACGATCCGGACAAGGGCTATCGCCAGCGCTTCAGCCAAGAGGTCGCCGAACCCGGCTATTACGCCGTCACCCTCGAAAGCGGGGTCCGGTCCGAACTGACCGTCACCGACCGCACCGGCATCCACCGCCACCGCTTTCCCGCCGGCACCGGCCATATCCTGATCGACCTGTCGCACCTCGTGCTCGAAGGGCCGAACCAGCGCCCCTATATCGACGAGGCCGCGCTGACCCTCGAACCCGATGGCAGCATCACCGGCACGCGCCGGGTGTTCCGCTGGGCCAAGGGGCGCCGCATCTTCTTCGCGATGCAGTTGTCGCGCAAACCCGACCGGGTCGAGTTCTTCGGCGACGCCGACACACCCGCCGGCAACAGCGGCGTCACCGGCAAGCGGCTGAAGGCCGTCCTGCATTACGACGACGCCGGTGCCGCACCGATCGTCATCCGCACCGGCATCTCGGCGGTCGACCTGCCCGGCGCGAAGGCGAACCTCGCCGCCGAGGCGAGGCACTGGGATTTCGACCGCTATGCCCGCGCCGCACGCACGGCATGGGCGCGCGAGATGGACCTGATGCGCTTCGAAGGGGGCACGCCGCAGCAGCGCACCGTCGCCGCCTCCGCGCTCTATCATGCCTCGATCGGCCCGACGCTCTTCTCCGACGTCGACGGCCGCTATGTCGGGCTGGACCGCAAGGTCCACACCGTGCCGAAGGGCGAGACCGCCTACAGCGCCTATTCGCTGTGGGACACCTATCGCGCCTTCCACCCGCTCCAGACACTGATCCGCCCCGACCTGACCCGCCGGTTCGTCGGCGACCTGATCCGCCAGACGCAGCAGAGCCCGTTCGGCCCGCCGGTCTGGCCGTTGCAGGGGGTGGAAACCGGGACGATGATCGGCTGGCACGCGGTCCCCGTCCTCGCCGAAGCCCGCGCCAAGGGGGTGCCCGGCGACTATGCCGCGGCATGGCCCGGCGTGCGCAAGCGCTCGTTCGACTGGACAACCCCCAATCTCGACAACAGCATCGGGGTGCAGGTCTATGACGAACTGGGCTATGCGCCCGCCGACCGCATCTTCGAAAGCGTGTCGAAGACGCTCGAATATGCCTATGACGACTATGCCGGCACGTTCATCGCCGATGCGGCGGGCGATGCTGCCGGCGCGGCGCGGCTGCGCAGGCGTTCGGGCAACTGGCGCAACGTGTTCGACGCGAAGCTGGGCTTCGCCCGCGCGCGGCTGGCCGATGGCAGCTGGGCCGAACCCTTCGCGCCCAACGGCATCGGCCATATGAAGAAATGGCGCGACTATACCGAGAGCAACAGCTGGCAGGCGACCTTCCTCAACCAGCATGACATTTACGGGCTGATCGCGGCGATGGGCGGCGATGCCGCGTTCGAGGCGAAGCTGGACGGGCTGTTCAACGCCTCGTCCGAACTGCCCGCCGACGCGCCGCCCGATATCTCGGGGCTGGTCGGGCAGTACGCGCACGGCAACGAACCGAGCCACCACGTCGCATACATGTATGCGTACTGCGGTGCCCCGTGGAAGACGCAGGCGATGGTCCGCCGGCTGCTGACCGAAATGTACCACGACCGTCCCGACGGCATCATCGGCAACGACGATTGCGGCCAGATGAGCGCATGGTATCTGCTCTCGGCGCTCGGCTTCTATCCGGTCGATCCGGTCAGCGCGACCTATGTGCTCGGCTCCCCGCTGTTCGACCGCGCGACGATAGCGGTCGGCGGCGGCCGCAAGCTGGTGGTGGAGGCGCGCGGCAACGCCCCCGACCGCCCCTATGTCCGGTCGGTGACGTGGAACGGACGGCCATGGACCAGAAGCTGGATCGCGCATGCCGATCTGGCGAAGGGCGGGCGGCTGGTGTTCGAAATGTCGGCGACCCCGAACAAGGCGTTCGGCCGCGCGCCAGAGGATCGCCCCGGCCGCGCATGATCGTCGTCGCGCTCCTCGCCACCGCCGCGCCGCTGACGGTGTCACTCGACGCGGCGTGTGTCGTCGGCACCGACCCGGCAGCGCAGGTGCTGCGCGAACGGTTGCAGGAGCGCGGCGCGGCGTGCCCGTCCGCCGCGTCGTTCCGGCGAAAGCCGGAATCCACGGATGGGGAAACGGCCGCGAAGGATTCGGGAGCCCCCGACACGATGGATTCCGGCCTGCGCCGGAATGACGAAGGGGCGGGACGGGCGACGACCCAACCGCAATCGTACCCCCGCGCAGGCGGGGGTCCAGAGCCCAGCAGACCAGACGGTTGCGCCAGTGGCACTGGATCCCCGCCTGCGCGGGGATACGCAGGATGCAACTCCGCCGTACCCCGGCGAAGGCCGGGGTCCAGTTGGGGGACGCCAGTGGAAGATTGCGGCCGTGCCGTAACTGGACCCCGGCCTTCGCCGGGGTACGACCGGGTTGCGACTTCGCTCGACGCCACACGATGCGCCCCTCCGGTCACCATCCGCTTCCTGCCGGCGAGGCTCGCCCCCGAAGCCTTCGCCATCACTACCACCGCGCGCACCATCACCATCCGCGCCGCCACCACCCGCGCGCGCCTCTACGCCGCAGGCTGGCTCCTGCGCCATCTCGACGACCTGACCCTGACCGCCCCCACGCACGTCACCGAAGCCCCGGCGACGGCGATCCGCGGCACCCAGATCGGCTATCGCGCGAAGAACAACAGCTACGACGCATGGACCGTCGCCATGCTGACCCGCCGGATCGAGGATTTCGCGCTGCTGGGCGCCAACCGCATCCAGTTCGTCGCGCCGGTGTCCGACGATGCCGCAAGCTCGCCCCTGTTCCCGCTGCCCGCCACCGAAATGCTGGTCGCGGTCGCCGCCGCCACCCACCGCCTCGGCCTCGATGTCGCACTCTTCTACCCTCTGCTGCGCGATTACGCGAAGCTCGGCAGCACCGACGCCGAGGTCGCCGACATCGCGACGCTCGCCGCGAAACTTCCCGCGCTCGACGCGCTCTACATTCCCGGCGGCGATCCCGGCCATACCGCGCCCGACCGGCTGTTTCCGCTGGCGCAGCGGATCGCCGGCACCCTCCGCCGGCGCTTCGCGAAGGCCGAAGTCCTGCTGTCGACCCAGGGGTTCGACGCCGCCGGCCTCGACGCCTTCCACGCGCAGCTCGCACGGAACCCGCGCTGGCTCAGCGCGATCTTCGTCGGCCCGCAGACCCGCGACGGCATCGCCGCGCATCGCCGCCGCACGCCCGCGCGATACCCGATCGAAACCTATCCCGACACCGCGCACACGATGCACGCGCAATTCCCGATCCCCGACTGGCACCCCGCCTTCGCGCTGACGCAGGGGCGCGAACCGGTGAACCCCCGCCCCATGGCGACCGACCGCATCTTCGCCCATCTCGCGCCCGGCACGCGCGGCTTCGTGACCTATAGCGAAGGCGTCAACGACGACTGGAACGTGACCCAGTGGTTCCGCCTCGGCTGGAACCCCACGACCCCGGCAAGCGACGTCGCACGGGACTATGCGCGGATGTTCGTCGGCGACATGGCGTTCGCCGCGGTGCCGCTGGCGCTGGAGAGCAACTGGCGCGGCGATCCGTCGGCCAATGCCGGGATCGACGCCACGCTGCGGCTGGTCGACGGCATCCGCCCGGCACGCTGGGCCGACTGGCGCATCGACCTGTATCGCTACCGCGCCACCTATGACGCGCTGGTCCGCCACCGCCTGATCGCCGCCGGGGCGACGCAGGGCGAGGCGTTCTGGACGCTGCGCCAGGCGCCGGCGACCGGTGCCGAACCCGCCGCCGTCGCCGCGCGTTTCGCCTATGCCCGCCCCGAACCGGCTATCGTCGCCCCCTTGCGCGCCGACCTGACCGTCATCGCCGACCGGCTGTGGCAGCGCGCGCGGATGCAGCTGTCGGTGCCGCGCCACGGCGCGTCGCATTGGGAACGCGGCGCCAACCTCGACCGCGCCGACATCCAGCTCAACGACCGCACCGTCGTCGAGGCGGAGATCGCCGACGCGCTGACGAAGCCCGACGCCGCCGCCCGCCTCTATGCGATCGGCGATCCATGGCGTACCCGCGACATGGCGCTGTACGACGATCTCGGCGACCCGGCCAACGAACCGCATCTGGTGCGTGGGCCGGGCTTCGACGCCGATCCGCAGTCGATGGCCAGTGCGATCGACGGCGTCGCCGACCATGTTCCCGATCAGGGCTGGCGCATCGCCGATCTCAGCTATGCCGAGGGGCTGTACGAAACCCCCGTCCGGCTGCGCTATACCGGTCTGGAGCGCAACCGCCGCTACCGCCTGATCGCGCGCTGGGCGGGGGAGGATTATGCGCTGCCGATGCGGCTCACCGGCAACGGCGTCGAACTCCACCCCTTCCGTCCGCGCACAGGCGATCGCGAAACCGTCGAAACCGCCATTCCGCAAGGCCTCACCGCCGATGGTACGCTCACCCTCGAATGGCACCGCCCCGCCGGGATCGGCGGTGGCGGACGTGGCCATCAGGTTGCGCAGACCTGGCTGATTCCCGAACCCCTTACCGGAGCATCGCAATGACCCCGATCCTGACCCGCCGCACGCTGATGGGCAGTAGCCTGATCGCCGGTGCCGCCGCCTGCTCGCCGGTCCGTCCGAACGGCGGGGCCGGCCCGCTGCCCGCACCGTGGGGCGCGACGCCCTCGCCGCGCCAGCTGAAATGGCACGACCATCGCCAGTACGGCTTCATCCATTTCTCGATCAACACCTATACCGACAAGGAATGGGGCTATGGCGATGAAGACCCCAAACTGTTCAACCCGACCGACTTCGACCCGGACCAGATCGTCGCGGCGGCAAAGGCGGGCGAACTCACCGGCCTGATCCTGACCGCCAAGCATCATGACGGCTTCTGCCTGTGGCCGACGATGTTGACGGAGCACTGCATCCGCAATTCGCCCTATAAACAGGGAAAAGGTGACATCGTCGGCGAGCTGGAACAGGCATGCCGGCGCGGCGGGATCAACTTCGGCTTGTACCTGTCACCATGGGACCGCAACCGCGCCGATTACGGCACGCCCGGCTACATCGCCTATTACCGCGCGCAGCTGACCGAATTGTGCACCCGCTACGGCAAGCTGTTCGAGGTATGGTTCGACGGCGCGAACGGTGGCGACGGCTATTATGGCGGCGCGCGCGAGACGCGGAAAATCAATGCGGTTCAATATTATGACTGGCCCTCGATCGTCGCGCTGGTCCATCGGCTGCAACCCGATGCCTGCACCTTCGATCCGCTCGGCGCCGACATCCGCTGGGTCGGCAACGAGGACGGCCATGCCGCCGACCCGTGCTGGCCGACCATGCCGAACGAGCCCTACGATCAGGTCAAGGGCAACACCGGCGTACGCGGCGCCGAATTATGGTGGCCGGCGGAAACAAATGTATCGATCCGTCCGGGCTGGTTCTACCATGCCGATGAGGATGCACAGGTAAAATTACCCGGCAAGATCATGGAGATGTACGACCAGTCGGTCGGCCATGGCACCACCTTCCACCTCAACCTGCCCCCCGACCGCCGCGGCCGCATCCACGACCGCGACGTCGCCAGCCTGACCGCCTTCGGCAACGCGTTGCGCGCAACCTTCGCCAACAATCTGGCCGACGGCGCGATCGCCACCGCCAGTGCCGACACCGGCAGCACCGCCCGCAACGTCAACGACGGCAATCTCGATACCTTCTGGCTCGCCCCGGCGGATGCGAAGGATGCGAGCATCATCCTCGACCTGCCGCCCGGCCGCAGCTTCGACACGGTGCGGTTGCAGGAATGGCTGCCGCTGGGTCTGCGCGTCACCCGCTTCGCGATCGACGTGTCCGACGGCGGCGACGCGTGGACGACGGTCGCCGAAAAGGACATGGTCGGCCCGCAGCGCCTCGTCCGCCTGCCCGCGCCCATCAGCCCGCGCCGCGTCCGGTTCCGCACCGTCGCCGCCGAAGCCGGTCCGGCAATCCGCGAATTCGCGCTGTTCCGCTCGGTCGCGCCGGTCGACCTTCCGCCGCTGAAGGTCACCGACGCCAGCATCGTCGACCGCACGACATGGAAGGTGACCGCCGCCAGCGCGCCCGGCGGCGAAGCGCTGCTCGACGCCTCCCCGCGCACCGCGTGGACCAGCAAGGCCCCGGCGACGCTGACCATCGACATGGGCCGCAGCGAGACGCTGGCCGGCTTCACCCTGACGCCGACGCGCCACGTCGACCCGCAGGCGGCCCCGCCGATGAAGTATGTCGTCGAAACCAGCGTCGACGGGCGCAGCTGGACGCCGGGCGGCACCGGCGAATTCCAGAACATCAACTACGCGCGCGCGACCCAGCGGCTGCCTTTCACCACCCCCCGCGCCGCCCGCTATCTGCGCTTCGCCTTCCCGCAACCTGCGGTCCCGGCACCGGCCATCGCGGTCGCGGAGATCGGCGCGTTCCGGTAACGACACGTCGCCCCGGCGACGGCCGGGGCCTCGTGCGGCGAAGCGTCCGGTTCGAACACAGACAGCACCGAACCGGATCGTCCCACCGACGATCCGGCCGGGGCATCATTCGCCCGGCGCGCGCATCAGCTTGCGGATGAAGCCGATCAGCCCGGTCTGACGCGAACGGCGGAGGCGTTCGGCTGCGAGAATCGTCTGCACCTTGCGGAAACAGTCCTCGACATCGTCGTTGACCAGCACATAGTCATAGCCGTCCCAGTGGCTGACTTCCGCCGCGGCGCGCGCCATGCGGCGATCGATCACCTCGGTGCTGTCGGTATTGCGCGACACCAGCCGCTGGCGCAGCTCGGCCATCGACGGCGGCAGGATGAAGACGCGGACGACGTCGCCGCCCGCGATCTGGAACAGCTGTTGCGCGCCCTGCCAGTCGATGTCGAACAGCACGTCCTTGCCCGCGCTCAGCATCGCCTCGACCGGGGCACGCGGCGTACCGTAGCGATTGTCGAACACATGCGCCCATTCGAGGAACTCGTGCTCCGCCGCCATGCGCCGAAATTCCTCGAGGTCGACGAAATGATAATCCTTGCCGTCGACCTCGCCCGGCCGCGGACCACGGGTCGTCGCCGATACCGACATCGACAGATCGTCCTCCGCCGCCAGCAATTTGCGGGCGATGGTCGACTTGCCCGCGCCGGATGGGGACGACAGGACGAACAACACGCCCCGGCGCTTGAAGCCGTGGAGGTCGGGGTCTGGCAGATGGCTCATGGACCGGCCTCTTCGCGCGGGCAGGCGCGCGGCGTCAAGGGGCGACGGCACAAAGCCATCGCCCCTTGCTCGAGTCCACGGCAAGTGGAGTTCCCTCCGGCCGGTCGCGGGTCATCCCGTCCGGCACCAGTCCGCGCCCGGCGGACCGGGCACGCGTCACCAGTCGCGTCGGATCTTGTCCAGCTTGCGCCGGTCATAGGCCTTCTTGGCCACATACCCGCCGCCCAGAATCATGCCGAGCGGTCCCATGCGGCGCATCGCGCTGCCGGCGAACCAGCCCATCGCAGCACCCTTCGCACCACCGCGACCGTCGCGGCGATCCATCTCGCGCCCGACGAGCGCACCGATAATCCGTCCGATCATGCTGCATCCTCCGTTTCGAACAGTTGTTCCTTCAGCTCGGCCGCGCCGCGCAACACGGCCCAGCCGACCGCGTAGGTAACGGCCAGGGGAACGACGACTTTCAGGACGTTGGCAAAGATGGCACCCTTGATCGCGCCATCCACGCTCGAATCGTCGTCGCCGCTCATCTTGTCGATCGCCGCTCCGACCAGTGCCCCTATCGTCGTCGCACCCATTGTCACCTCGCTGAAGTTATGCGGATACAGCGCGGGACGGGCACGGAGGTTCCCTGTGACCGGACATACCGACATGAACGTCGCCGGAGGGCAGGCAGGGCCTTCCGTAGCTCCTACGCCGCGCTGTCAACGAAGATTCCGGCCTCCGCCGGAATGACGTTCGGGGTCGACCGGGTTGCGCTACCCGACCATCGTCTCGGGCCGCACCAGCCGATCGAACGTCGCTTCATCGACCAGCGCCAGCGCCAGCCCCGCCTCGCGCAGCGTCAACCCCTCGGCATGGGCATGCTTGGCGATCCTGGCGGCATTGTCGTACCCGATCTCAGGCGCCAGCGCGGTGACCAGCATCAGCGACCGCTCGACCAGCTCCCCGATCCGCGCGCGGTTCGGCTCGATCCCGTCGACGCAGCGCTGGGCAAAACTCGTCATGCCGATCGCCAGCAGACCGATCGACCGCAGCACCGCCGCGCCGATCAGCGGCTTGAACACGTTGAGTTCCAGATGTCCCTGCATCCCGCCGACGGTGACCGACAGGTGATTGCCCATCACCTGCGCCGCGACCATCGTGAGCATCTCGCACTGGGTCGGGTTGACCTTGCCCGGCATGATCGAGCTGCCCGGCTCGTTGGCGGGAAGGTCGATCTCGCCCAGCCCCGAGCGCGGGCCGGAGCCGAGCAGTCGAATGTCGTTCGCGATCTTGGTCAGCGCCACCGCCAGCGTGTTGAGCGTGCCCGACAGCTGGACCAGCGGGTCGTTCGACGCCAGCGCCTCGAACTTGTTGGGTGCGGTGACGAAGGCGTGGCCGGTGATCGTGGCGATCTCCGCCGCCACCGCTTCGGCAAAGCCCAGCGCGGCGTTCAGTCCGGTGCCAACCGCCGTCCCGCCCTGCGCAAGCCGCAGCAAGTCGCCCTCCGCCCCCTGCAACCGCCGCCTCGCATCGCGCAACTGCGCGACATAGCCGGAAAACTCCTGCCCCAGCGTCAGCGGCGTCGCGTCCTGCAAATGGGTGCGGCCGATCTTGACGATATCGGTCCACGCCTGCGCCTTCGCCTCCAGCGATTCGGCCAGCCGGTCGAGCGCCGGGATCAGATCGCGATTGAGCGCGACGACCGCTGCAACGTGCAGCGCGGTCGGGAAGCTGTCGTTGGACGACTGCCCCTTGTTCACATGATCGTTGGGATGCACCGGCGCCTTGCCGCCGCGCGTACCGGTCAGCGCTTCGTTGGCGCGGCCGGCGATCACCTCGTTGGCGTTCATGTTCGACTGGGTGCCGCTGCCGGTCTGCCAGATGACCAGCGGGAACTGGTCGTCGAGCTTGCCCGCGATCACCTCGCCCGCCGCACGGTCGATCGCGTCGGCGATGTTGCCGTCGAGACCATGGGCACGGTTCACCCGCGCCGCCGCCTGCTTCACGATGGCCAGCGCATGCACGATGCCGATCGGCATTCGCTCGGACGGTGGAAACGGAAAATTCTCGATCGATCGTTCGGTCTGCGCACCCCAATAGGCGGCGGCGGGAACCTCGATCGCGCCGATCGAGTCGGTTTCGGTACGGGTATCGGTCATGCGCGATGAAACCCGCCGGGCGCTCAGTCGATCCGTTTCGACAGGAAGAAGCGGGCATGGCCCGGCGGGAAATCGTCGATCGTGCCGAACTGCGCGAAGCCCAGCTTCTCGTAGAACCCCCGCGCCTGAAAACTGAACGTGTCGAGCCAGATGCCGATGCACCCCGCCTCACCCGCCAATGCCTCGGCCCGCTGCATCAGGTCGCGTCCGATCCCCTGCCCCTTCCGTGCCGGGGAGACGGCGAGGAACTCGACGAACAGCCAGCGATAGCCGATCTTGCCCCACAGCCCGGCAGTGACCGCCCCCGCATCGTCGCGTACGACGATCGCGACCTGCCGCCGCTCGGTCGGACCCGCCGCCGCGTCGTTATGCGCCGACAGGATGCGCAGGATCGCCTCGCGCTCGGCCTCGCCGGGCGTCGCGACGACCTCCACGCTCACTTCTTGCGCTTGAAATCCACCGCGACGACGTTCGACCCGTCCTCGCTGGTTGCGATCGGCGCGTCGTTTTCGGCCGGGTCGTGCGGCTCGGGTTCGTCGCCCGGCTCGTCGTTCGCCTGGAAGCGCAACTCGAAATTGACCGCCGGATCGTGGAATCCGGTGATCGCCGCATAGGGGATGACCAGCGTCGACGGGATGCCGCCGAAGCTCAATCCCACCGAAAAGCGTTCGGCATCGACCGTCAGGTCCCAGAAGCGGTGCTGGATGACGATCGTCATCTCGTCCGGGAAGCGTTCGATCAGCCGCTTGGGGATGTCGACGCCGGGGGCCTGGGTCTTGAAGGTGATGTAGAAGTGATGCTCGCCGGGCAGCGCGCCGGTGGCGGATACCTGTCCCAGCACGCGGCCGACGACGGCGCGCAGGGCTTCCTGGACGATCTCGTCATACGGGATCAGGCTGTCGGCGACGGTCTGGTTCATGGCGCCTTGGGTAACGGCGTTTGCCGGTCCGTCAAGATTCGTTGCGTTGCATGGGGCGAGCCACACGCTATGGGCATTTGCATGCGCACCGCCACCATCGCCCGCACGACCAGCGAGACTCGAATCGACGTCACGCTCAATCTCGACGGCACCGGCACCTATGACGTGTCGACAGGCGTCGGCTTCTTCGATCACATGCTCGAACAGCTGTCGCGGCACTCGCTGATCGACCTGACCGTGCGGACGGTCGGCGACCTGCATATCGACGCGCACCACACCGTCGAGGATACCGGCATTGCCATCGGTGAAGCCTTCGCCAGGGCGCTGGGCGACAAGCGCGGTATCCGCCGCTATGGCGATGCGCTGTCGCCGATGGACGAGACGCTGACCCGCGTCGCGCTCGACATTTCGGGCCGGCCGTGGCTGGTGTGGAAGGTGGACTTCACGCAGGCACAGCTCGGCACGATGGATACCGAGATGTTCGGCCATTTCTGCCACAGCTTCGCGCAGGCGGCCGGCATCACGCTGCATGTCGAGACGCTGTACGGCACCAACAATCATCATATTGCCGAAAGCATCTTCAAGGGGCTGGCGCGCGCGCTGCGCACCGCGACCGAGATCGACCCGCGCAAGGGCGATGCCATCCCCTCGACCAAGGGAGTGTTGTGACATGGTAGCACGTCCGATGCAGCCGATGAGCCTCGCGATGCTCACCTATGTGAAGCCGCTCGACGAGGTCGACGTCCACCGCGACGCGCATGTCGCGTGGATCAAGGCGGCGATGGAAGAAAGCGTCATGCTGCTCGCCGGCCGCCGCACCCCGCCGACCGGCGGCGTGCTGCTGTTCCGGGGAGAAGCCGACGTCGTCGAGGAATTCGCCAGAACCGACCCGTTCGTGGTCAACGGCGTCGCCACGGTCGAGGTCGTCGCCTTCACCATGACGCTGGCGATGGACGCGATCGGCGACCTGTTTTGATCGCACTGATCGATTACGGCGCAGGCAATCTCCATTCGGTCGCCAACGCGCTGAAGGCGGCTGGCGCGCGGGACCTGTCGATCACCGCCGATCCGCAAGCGGTGGCAAAGGCCGACCGCATCGTCCTGCCCGGCGTCGGTGCGTTCGCGGCGTGCATGAACGGGCTGACCGCGATTCCCGGCATGGTCGAGGCGATGCGCGAACGGGCGTTGGACGGCGGCGTGCCGTTCCTGGGTGTTTGCGTCGGCATGCAGTTGCTCGCGACCACCGGCGAGGAGTTCGGCAGCCATGCGGGCCTCGGCTGGATCGACGGCACCGTCCGCCGCCTGGCCCCTGCGGCGGGCGTCACCGTGCCGCATATGGGCTGGAACGATGTCGTACCTTGCCGCAAGCATCCGCTGCTGGTGCCTGGCGAGGCCTATTTCCTGCACAGCTATGCGTTCGACGGCGAACAGGTGCTCGCCACTACCGACCATGGCGGCCCGGTGACCGCGGCGATCGGCCGCGACAACCTGCTCGGCGTGCAGTTCCACCCCGAAAAGAGCCAGCGCTACGGATTGGCGCTGCTGGAGAGGTTCCTCGAATGGCGTCCCTGACTTCCGCTGGCCTGACGGTTTTTCCCGCGATCGACCTGAAGGGCGGACAGGTCGTGCGTCTGGCGGAGGGCGATATGGACCGCGCCACCGTTTACGGCGACGATCCCGCGCATCAGGCGACACTGTTCGCTGCAGCCGGCGCGGATCACCTGCATGTCGTCGACCTCGACGGTGCCTTTGCCGGACAGTCGGTCAACGGCGCTGCGGTCGCGGGTATACTGAAGGCGTTTCCGGGCCGGGTGCAGCTGGGCGGCGGCATCCGCAATCGGGCGAACGTCGACCGCTGGCTCGACCTCGGCGTCGCGCGGGTCGTCATCGGCACGGCGGCGTTGGAAGACCCCGACTTCGTCCGCGAAGCCGCCGCCGCCTGTCCGGACCGCATCGTCGTCGCGGTCGATGCGTGGGACGGCATGGTCGCGACGCGCGGCTGGGCGGACGTGTCGACCGTTTCGGTCACCGACCTCGCCCGCCGGTTCGAGGATGCCGGAGTCGCTGCCGTCCTGTTCACCGATGTCGGGCGCGACGGGATGCTGAAAGGCTGTAATGTCAAGGCGACCGCCGCACTCGCCGCTGCCGTGTCGATCCCGGTCATCGCCAGCGGCGGCGTGGCGGGGATCGAGGATATCCATGCGCTGAAGGGCAAGGCCGGCATCGAGGGAGTCATCACCGGCCGCGCGCTGTACGATGGTCGGCTCGACCTTGCGCAAGCCATTCGGGTCGCCGCGGCATGACCGTGCGGGCGCGCGTCATCCCCTGTCTCGACGTCCATGCCGGGCGGGTGGTGAAGGGCGTGAACTTCGTCGATCTGCGCGATGCGGGCGATCCAGTGGAACAGGCGCGCGCCTATGACGCCGCCGGGGCGGACGAACTGACCTTCCTCGACATCGGCGCCAGCCATGAAGGGCGCGACACGATCATCGACGTGGTACGCCGTACCGCGGAAGTGTGTTTCATGCCGCTGACCGTCGGCGGCGGCGTGCGATCGCCCGACGATGCGCGCGCGCTGCTGCTCGCCGGGGCGGACAAGGTCGCGGTCAATTCCGCCGCCGTGGCGCGCCCCGAACTGGTTGCCGACATCGCCGACCGCTTCGGCAGCCAGTGCGTCACCGCCTCGGTCGATGCGCGGCGGGTCGAGGGCCGGTGGGAGGTGTTCACCCATGGCGGCCGGCGGGCGACCGGCATCGATGCGGTCGAACATGCGCTGCGGCTGGCCGAACTGGGGGCTGGCGAGTTGCTGGTGACGTCGATGGATCGCGACGGGACGCGCGACGGGTACGACCTCGACCTGATCCGGACAATTGCGGACGCGGTGTCGGTGCCGGTGGTGGCGTCGGGCGGCGTCGGGACGCTCGACCATCTGGTGGCGGGCGTGACTCAGGGTCATGCGAGCGCGGTGCTGGCGGCGTCGATCTTCCACTTCGGCGAGGCCTCGGTGGCCGACGCTCATGCCGCGCTGGCGGCGGCGGGGGTTCCGGTGCGGTCGCATTAGAGCCTGATGACATGGTTTTGACCCGTCGGGACGGAGCCGATGCAGGTCTGTGGACAGGAGAGAGGACGGAACGGGGCTTTGCCCCCGTGACGGACGAACGACGCCGCCACGGACCTGCATCGGCCCGCCGCTTCGCGGTTGCCCTGCGCCGCCCGCCGGACATCGTCGCACCGCTTGCCCGGGCGATGCGCCCGCGCTGCGCGGCACTCCTTGCCAGCGAACGGCGCAGGGCAATCACGATGGGTCAAAACCATGTCATCAGGCTCTAAGATCCTCCCCGGCACGGGGAGGGGGACCATGCGCAGCATGGTGGAGGGGGGTGTCCGCATACGGCACGGTTGCGTTGCGGGGCGATCCCCCTCCACCATCGCCTTCGGCGACGGTCCCCCTCCCCATGAATGGGGAGGATTTTCACGTCTCGCAAAACCCCCTACAGCCCCTCCATGGTCACCACCGCCCTCGCCGCCCATTCGGGTATCGCGCCACCCCGCGAAGGCTTCGCCTTCTCCGACGTGGCGACGTTCGTCGCGTTTGTCTTCATGGTGGTGCTGGCACGGCGGGCGATCCGCAACCGCAAGCGCAGGGACTGACATGGACGCCTTCGACCGGCTCGAATCGGTGATCGCCAGCCGGATGGGCAGCGATCCGGCCCAATCCTATGTCGCCAGGCTGCACGCGCGCGGCACGGCGAAGATCGCGCAGAAGGTCGGGGAGGAGGCGGTCGAGTGCGTGATCGCGGCGATGGCCGACGACCGCGCCGGGCTGATCGGCGAGGCCGCCGACCTGCTGTTCCACCTGACGCTGTTGCTGCGGGCGCAGGGCATCACGCTCGACGACGTCCGCGCCGAACTGACGCGGCGCGACGGCGTCTCGGGCATCGCCGAAAAAGCCGCTCGCCCCAAGGAGTGACCGCCATGCCGATCGACGCGACCCAGCCCTATGACGACGCCAACATCTTCGCCCGCATCCTGCGCGGGGAGATACCGGCAAAGCGCGTGTACGAGGACGAATTCGCCCTAGCCTTCCACGACATCGCCCCGCAGGCGCCGGTGCATGTGCTGGTGATTCCCAAGGGCGCCTATGTGTCGTGGGACGATTTCTCAGGCCGGGCGAGCGATGCCGAGATCGCCGGGTTCGTCCGTGCAGTAGGGCAGGTCGCCCGCGCGAACGGGCTGGTCGAACCGGGCTATCGCCTGCTCGCCAATGTCGGCGGCGACGGGGGGCAGGAGGTGCCGCATCTGCACGTCCACCTGTTCGGTGGCGTACCGCTGGGGCCGATGCTGGCACGATAGGTCAGCTTTATTGCACGAAAGGAATTGCGCAGGCCGGATTTGCGGGTAGGTTCACGCCTTTGCAAATCCGCGGTGTCCGACAGAAGGCGCCGCGTTTGGGGGGCCTGCATGATTTTCGGCCGTATCAAGCCACTCGACGCGATCCTTGCGACCGCGGAAAAGAAATCGCTGACCCGCACCCTCGGTGCGTTCCAGCTGACCATGCTGGGCGTCGGTGCCATCATCGGCACCGGCATCTTCGTTCTCACCTCCGAAGCGGCGCAAAAGGCCGGACCGGGCATGATGTTCTCGTTCATCATCGCCGGCGCGGTCTGCGCGGTCGCGGCGCTGTGCTACTCCGAATTCGCGTCGATGGTGCCGGTGTCGGGTTCGGCCTACACCTACACCTATGCCGTGCTGGGCGAATTGCTGGCGTGGATGGTCGGCTGGGCGCTGGTGCTCGAATATGCCGTCGCCGCCTCGGCGGTATCGGTCGGGTGGTCGGGCTATTTCGTCGGACAGTTGCAGGGGTGGTTCGGGATCACCCTGCCGACCGCGCTGATCTCCGGCCCCTATGTGCCGGGCGGGCTCATCAACCTGCCCGCGGTCGTCATCGCGCTGCTCATCACCGGGCTGCTGATGCTCGGCACCAGCGAAAGCGCGAAGGTGAACGCGGTGCTGGTCGCGATCAAGGTGACGGCGCTGACCGCGTTCATCGTCCTCGCACTGCCGGTGATGCGGATGGAGAATTTCGAACCCTTCACGCCGAACGGCTGGTTCGGGTCGGGCGGCGCGGGCGTCGTCGGCGCCGCGGCGTCGATCTTCTTCGCCTATGTCGGGTTCGACGCGGTATCGACCGCCGCCGAGGAGACGAAAAACCCGCAGCGCAACGTGCCGCTGGGGCTGATCGGCAGCCTCGGCATCTGCACCGTCTTCTACATGCTGGTCGCCGCCGGGGCGATCGGATCGCCTCTGGGTTCGCAGCCGGTGACCTCGGCGCTGGGCGAATGGCTGGCGCCCGGGTCGGCGGCGCTGGGTGCGCGCTGCACCGAGCTGGCCGGCATGGGCACCGAACCGCTGGCCTGTTCGAAGGAAGCGCTGGCGCACGTCCTGCGCGAGATCGGCTACTTGAACATCGGCAACCTGATCGGCCTCGCCGCCTTCCTCGCCCTGCCCTCGGTCATCCTCGTGATGCTGTTCGGCCAGACGCGCATCTTCTTCACAATGTCGCGCGACGGCCTGCTGCCCGAAAAGCTGTCGACCATCCACCCGAAGTGGAAGACGCCGCACGTCATCACCGCGATCACCGGCGTCGGCGTGACCTTCGCCGCCGCGTTCCTGCCGGTCGGCAAGCTGGCGGACATCGCCAATGCCGGGACGCTGTTCGCGTTCTTCATGGTCGCGGTCGGCGTGCTGGTGCTGCGCAGGCGCGATCCGGGTCGCCATCGCCCGTTCCGCACCCCCGCCGTATGGCTGGTGGCGCCGGCGACCATGATCGGCTGCGTCGGCCTGTACGTGGCCCTTCCGCCCGATGCGATGCTGGTGCTGCCGGTCTGGGGCGCGGTCGGGCTCGTGATCTATTTCCTCTACGGCTATCGCCGCAGCCATCTGGGCCGAGGAATCGTCGAGGTGCCGGAGATGGACGACGGCCGGAACACGCCCGGCGCGCACTGATCCGCCGGAGCAGACACAAAAAAGGGGGGAGGCCGAACCGATCGGCCTCCCCCCTTTTCGTTCGTGCGGAACGTCGCTCAGCCGAGCCGTTCGTGCATCAGCCTGGTCAGGTCGACCTCGGGCCGGGCGCCATAGTGCGAGATGATCTCGGCGGCGCACAGCGCACCCAGCGTCAGCGAACGTTCGATGTCGTAGCCATGCGACTGGCCGTGCAGGAAGCCGGCGGCGAACAGGTCGCCTGCGCCGGTGGTGTCGACGACGCGTGCGACCGGCTGGGCCGGCACGCTGGTCCGCTCGCCGCCGGTCACCGCGATCGCGCCATGTTCGCCGCGGGTGACGACCAGCACCGGAACCTGCGCTGCGACCTTGTCGACCGCAGCGTCGAAATCATCGACCTGCGCCAGGGCCAGCAGCTCGGTTTCGTTGGCGAACAGGATGTCGATCTGCCCTTCGGCGATCAGGTCACGGAAGTCGTCGCCGTGACGCGAGATGCAGAAGGTGTCCGACAGGGTGAAGGCGACCTTGCGCCCCGCGTCGCGTGCGATGCGGATGCCGGCGCGCATCGCCGCGCGCGGCTCTTCGGGGTCCCACAGATAGCCTTCGAGATACAGGATCGCACCGCTGGCGATCAGGTCGGCGTCGAGCGCGGCTTCGGGCAGGAACTGCGACGCGCCGAGGAAGGTGTTCATCGTGCGCTGCCCGTCGGGCGTCACGAAGATCAGGCAGCGCGCAGTGGTCGGCTCGCCGGCACGGACCGCGGTGTCGAAGCGGACGCCCGCGGCGCGGATGTCGTGCGCGAACACCGCGCCGAGCTGGTCGTCGGCGACCTGACCGATGAACCCGGTCTTCCCCCCCAGCGCGGCGATGCCGGCGACGGTGTTGGCGGCCGACCCACCCGATACTTCGCGCCCCGGCCCCATCTTTGCATAGAGCGCGTCGGCGTCGGCGGGCGAGAAGACGAGTTGCATCGACCCCTTGGTCATGCCCTGTTCGGCAAGGAAGGCGTCGTCGGACTGCGCCAGGATATCGACGATGGCATTGCCGATCGCGACGACGTCGAGCGTGGGTTGGGTCAAGCAAGGTCTCCGGAAAGTCGGTCCGCCGCGCCGATGCGCCCGGACATTGCCTTGCGCGTTAGCCAGCCGTGCGGCCCCTAGCAAGCGGGCGCGGGCGTTGACGTCGCCCCCGCACCCCCGCATCGTCGCGCCATGATCGAAAGCCTTTTCCTGTCCGTCGCGCAGCTTGGCGACCGCATTTTCCTGCGCGTACTCGCCAAGTCGCTGGCGGTGACGTTGCTACTGCTCGCGGCGGTCGGCGCGGGGCTGGCATGGGGCGCGCGGTGGATCACGACCGACCTGTTCGTCCTGGGTGATGACGCCGGCACGCTTGCCGCGATCGCCGCGGTGATCGTCGCGGTCGGGCTGGCATGGCTGCTGTTCCGCATCGTCGCGATCGCGATGATCGGGCTGTTCGCCGACGAGGTGGTCGAGGCGGTCGAAGCGAAACACTATCCCGCCGCCCTCGCCACCGCCCGCCCGGTGCCACTCGGCCGGTCGCTGGGCATGAGCGGCAAGTCGGTGCTGAGGGCGCTGGCGGTCAATGCGTTCTTCCTGCCGCTCTACCTGCTGCTGCTGGCCACGGGGATCGGGACGGCGGCGGTATTCTTCGTCGTCAATGGCTGGCTGCTCGGCCGCGACCTGTCGGACATGGTCGCCGCCCGCCACCTGCCGCCCGCGGCGATGCCCGCCGAGCGGTCGGCGAGCGGCGGGCGGCGGTTTCTTCTGGGCTTGATGGGAACCGGACTGCTGATGATACCGTTTGTGAATTTCGTTGCGCCGCTCGTCGGCGCGGCGATGGCGACGCATGCCTTTCATCGTCGCCGCAGCAAGGGGGTCGGGAATGCGTAGCGCGTGGATCAGCGTGGGTTTGGGGCTGGCCGTGTCGGCCTGCGCCGCCACCGGTCCGGTCGTACGCCAGAACGCCCTGCCTGCGCCCCCCGCCCCGACCTATGGCACGATCGGCCTCGAACGCGTCATGGGACAGAACGCCAGTGCAGTTACCCAGCTGTTCGGCCAGCCGCAGCTCGACCTGACCGAAGGGGCCGGGCGCAAGCTGCAGTTCGGATCGAACATCTGCGTCCTCGACGCCTATCTCTACGCACCCGCGCAGGGCGGCGTGCCGGTCGTCCGCCATGTCGATGCACGCCAGCGCAGCGGCGCGCCGATCGATCGCGCCAGCTGCGTCGCGGCGCTGACGCGGCGCGACGGGGGCCGCTGATCCAGAAATGCTGCGATTACGAAACGATGCCCGGCACGACATGAAATCGCCAGCCGTCCGGTGGCGGCACTTCCCGACAGTTTCATTGCGACCCACCACTTCCTTGCCAGAACAGGAACCTGCCTGACCATGCCGACGATCGTCCCTGTGATCCTTTCCGGCGGCTCGGGCACGCGCCTGTGGCCGATGTCCACGCCGGAGACGCCCAAGCAGATGCTGGCGCTGACCGCGGAATCGACCATGTTGCAGCTGACCGCGACCCGCGCGGTGGGTGACGGCTTCGCCGCACCGATCATCGTCGCCAATGCGCGGCACGCCGACATGATCGACCGCCAGCTGGGCGCGATCGACGCCGTTCCCAGCGCGCTGATCCTCGAACCCGCCGGACGCAACACCGCACCGGCGATCGCGCTCGCCGCGCTCGCCGCAGAACGGCCCGACGCGATCCTGCTGGTGATGCCGTCGGACCATGTCATCGCCGATGTCGCCGCGTTCCACGTCGCGGTCCAGCGTGCGCTGCCCAAGGTGCAGGATGGCTGGCTGGCGACGTTCGGCATCACCCCCGATGCGCCCGAGACCGGCTATGGCTGGATCCAGGCCGGCGAACAGGTCGCCGACGGCGTCCACCGCGTCGCCCGCTTCGTCGAGAAGCCGCCGCTGGATGCCGCGCAGGCAATGCTGGCAGGAGGCGACCATGTGTGGAACGGCGGCATCTTCCTGTTCCGTGCCGACCGCTATCTCGCCGAGCTGGGCCAGCATGAGCCGGCGATGCTGGCGGCGTGCCAGCGCGCGATGACGGAGGCCGAGCGCAACGGCAACCGCATCGCGCCCGATGCCGCCGCCTTTGCCGAGGCGCCGTCGCAGTCGATCGACTATGCGGTGATGGAAAAGGCCGACCGCGTCGTCGTCGTGCCGGTCGCGATGGGCTGGAACGACCTCGGCAGCTGGGACGCGCTGCATGCGATCAGCGCGCGCGACGATACCGGCAACGCCCATCGCGGCGAGGTGCTGGCGATCGACACCCGTGACTGCCTCGTCCGCACCGATGGCATCCGCATCCGGATGGTCGGCGTGTCCGACCTGATCGTCGTGGCGAGCGGCAACGACCTGCTGATCCTGCCGCGCGGGCGCAGCCAGGACGTCAAGAAGCTCGTCGAGGCGATGAAATAACCCCTTGTCCCGGCGGGCCACAGCGCCGCGCCAATCGGAGTATCCCATGAAGCAACTGATCGCCTTCGACCTCGACGGGACGCTGGCCGAGAGCAAGCAGCAGCTGACCGAGCCGATGGGCGAGGCGCTGGCCGACCTGCTGGGCGTCGCGCATGTTGCGATCATCTCGGGCGGCGACTGGCCGCAGTTCGAAAAGCAGGTCGCGACCCGCCTGCCCGAACGTGCCGACCTGTCGCGGCTGTGGATGATGCCGACCAGCGGCACCAAGCTGTACACCCATGGCGACGGGCGCTGGAACGCGGTCTATGCCGACCTGTTCGACGACGCGACCAGGGCGAACATCCTCGAAGCGTTCGACGCCGCGCTGGAAGCGACCGGCTTCGCCCCCGAACAGACCTGGGGCGAACGGATCGAGGACCGCGGCAGCCAGATCACCTTCTCGGCGCTGGGCCAGCAGGCCCCGATCGACGCCAAGGAACATTGGGACCCCGGGTTCGAGAAGCGCAAGATCATCCAGGCCGACCTGAAGCAGCGCCTGCCGGGCCTGTCGATCAACATGGGCGGCGCGACCTCGATCGACATTACAAAGGAAGGCGTCGACAAGGCGACCGGCCTTGCCAAGCTGGCCGATATCAGCGGAATCGCCACCGACGACATGCTGTTCATCGGCGACGCGATCTTCCCCGGCGGCAACGATTATGCGCCCAAGGCAGCGGGCATGGACACGGTGAAAATCCGCGACCCGCAGGAAACGCTGGCCGTGATCGAGGCCATCGTCGCCTGCCAGAAGTGACCGGCACGCCCCCCTGCCCCGCCGGTGTGCGCGGGGCAGGGGGGCGGCCCAAAGGTCACGAAAGTCACACTCGCGCAGTATTGCGCGGCACCTTGATTTTGCCGGTACGCGTTCGCATGGTTCGACGGTGTGAAAGAGCCGGTCGGACCATGCCATGCGCGTGCAGCTGTAGGAAAGCTCCCGCTTCTAACTAGAGCATCGAGCGTTTAATCAAGCGCATAGCCGGCGGCGGTGAAGTAGTTGCGACACTCGCCGGGGTCATACAGATTGCAGATAGAGCCAACGGTTTTCCAGAGGTCGTCGATGGTCCTGGCGCC